>NZ_CP028094.1:3300000-3574310 GCF_003015225.1 Synechocystis sp. IPPAS B-1465
CCTTTGTGCAATATTTGTTCACCCCAGAAGCACAACAAATTTTTGCTGAAACCGGATTCCGCCCTGTGAATGAAGAAGTTTTGGCTAAGTTTGCTAGCCAATATCCCAAAGTTGAGAATTTAGCCACCATTGAAGAGTTCGGCGGTTGGAAAAAAGCCCAAGCAGAATTCTTTGATGAAGGGGGTATTTTCGACAAAGTTATTACCAAAATTGGTAGGCAATAACAATTCCAAGCAGTTTTGATTGAAGCTAATTAACCCATGCAAGCACAAACTTTCTCCCACCTCCATAGCCAGAGTTCTCAACGAACTACCGAGGTAACCCTTTACCTAACTATTCCCGAAAGCTATCGTCAAGAACCGATTGTCACCCAACTGGTGAGCCGTTACCAACTCCAGGTAAATATCCTCGCGGCAACTTTGGGCACTAACGGCGGTCAAGGTCAATTTAAACTAACTTTAATTGGCCATGCCCAAGCAATTAATAACGCCCTAGCTTACCTAGAGCAATTGCAAGTCACCATAGTTTTAGACCAGGAGTCCGACGGCTGGTAACATGACCACAAATCTTCCTTTTTCTTCCCCGTCTAAACAACTCAATAGGTTTAGTTTTTGGCAATCTATTTCTATACCCTGGGTAGTAACAATTATTTATCTGTTACTAATTTTGGTATTACCCATTGCAGCTCTCTTAGTTAAATCTGCCTCCTTGGGTTTAGAAGGATTTTGGCAAATTGCCACCACTCCTATCGCCATTTCCACCTATAACGTCACCTTTATCACGGCTCTGGCGGCAGGGCTGGTCAACGGTGTAATGGGCACTTTAGTGGCATGGGTGCTAGTCCGCTGTCAATTTCCA
The DNA here is from genome assembly GCF_003015225.1 of Synechocystis sp. IPPAS B-1465. Classification (GTDB taxonomy): domain Bacteria; phylum Cyanobacteriota; class Cyanobacteriia; order Cyanobacteriales; family Microcystaceae; genus Synechocystis. The sequence continues at coordinate 3,300,859 of NZ_CP028094.1, forward strand.
GGCAAAAAAATTGTTGATGCCATGGTGGATTTACCCTTTGCTCTGCCCACCTCCGTTGCTGGTTTAGTGTTGGCTACTTTGTATAGTCAAACGGGTTGGGTAGGTCGCTTTTTTGCTCCATTTGGCATTCAAATAGCTTTCAGTCGCCTGGGGGTATTTGTGGCTATGGTTTTCATTTCCCTGCCTTTTATTGTGCGAACTCTACAGCCAGTTTTACAGGAGTTGGAAGAAGAGGCAGAGGAAGCAGCATGGTCCTTAGGGGCAACGGAATTCCAAACTTTTTGGCGGGTAATTTTTCCCCCTTTAATTCCGCCGATTTTAACAGGGATTGCTTTGGGGTTTTCCAGGGCAGTGGGGGAATATGGCTCGGTGGTTTTAATTGCTTCCAATATTCCTTTTAAAGATCTGATTGCCCCGGTGTTAGTGTTTGAGCGGTTGGAACAATATGATTATCCTGCTGCAACGGTAATTGGGGCAGTACTGTTATCTGTTTCTCTGATTTTATTGCTAATTATTAACCTACTGCAACAATGGGGTCGCCGCTATGCTAACGATTAATTTACCGAAAACTTTTAAAGTTAAATATCTACTCATTGCCCTAGCTTTATTTTATTTAATTTTAGTTTTACTACTGCCGGCGATCGCCGTTTTTTATGAGGCTTTTCATAAAGGAGTAGAGCCATTTATACAAGCTATGGGAGATCGAAATTTTCAGTCGGCCCTGCAATTAACCGTTGTCATGGCGCTGATTTCCGTTCCTTTGAACACGGTATTTGGTCTCTGTGCCGCTTGGGTTTTAGCCCGCAATCAATTTCCCGGTCGAGCCTTATTTTTAAGCGTTTTAGATTTACCTTTCTCCATCTCTCCCGTAGTCGCAGGTTTAATGATTGTTCTCCTCTACGGCAAAAATGGCTGGATCGGTAGCTGGTTTGCTAGCTGGGATATTCAGATTATTTTTTCTGTGCCCGGCATGGCGATCGCCACTATTTTTGTTACCTTGCCCTTCGTGGCCAGGGAAGTAATTCCCGTACTAGAAGAATTGGGACCAGAACAGGAGGAAGCGGCCCGCACTTTAGGGGCTAAAGATTGGCAAATTTTCTGGCGGGTTACCTTACCCAATATTCGCTGGGGCTTACTTTATGGAGTTCTGTTAACCAATGCTCGGGCCATGGGAGAGTTTGGCGCAGTGGCGGTGGTTTCCGGCAGTATTCTGGGCAAAACCAGTACATTACCTATTTTTGTGGAGCAGGAATACAAAAACTATCAAACGGAAGCGGCCTTTGGGGCAGCGGTGGTATTAGCTTTATTGGCAGTGGTGACCCTAGTTCTAAAGGAAATTTTAGAGCAGCGCACCGGGCATCATAAAGCTGTTTAACCTTTCACTTTCCCTGCCAAATTTCCGGGAAACTAAATAAAAGTACCAGGTATTACTGGAACTGCGGAGGGGACAGACCAAAATTTTGTCAACATAGCCTGAAACTAACACCATTTTTGAGTTTGACAATCTAACTTCTCTTATATTTAACTGAGGACATCATGAGTATTATTATTAATAACGTTTCTAAACAATTTGGCGATTTTACTGCTTTAAAAGATATTAACCTAGAAGTTCCCGATGGTAAGTTAGTTGCCTTATTGGGCCCTTCCGGTTCCGGAAAATCAACTTTGCTCAGGGCGATCGCCGGATTGGAAGAGCCGGATCAAGGGCAAATTATTATTAATGGTCAGGATGCCACCCATGTGGATATTCGTAAGCGCAACATTGGTTTTGTTTTTCAGCACTACGCTTTGTTTAAACATTTAACTATTCGACAAAATATTGCTTTTGGTTTGGAAATTCGCAAGCATCCCCCAGCGAAAACTAAGGAAAGGGTGGAGGAATTACTTTCATTAATCCAATTGGAAGGTTTAGGTAATCGTTACCCCTCCCAACTCTCTGGCGGCCAACGGCAACGGGTAGCCTTAGCCAGGGCTTTAGCAGTACAACCCCAGGTTTTATTATTAGATGAACCATTTGGGGCTCTGGATGCTAAAGTACGGAAAGAATTGCGGGCTTGGCTGCGAAAATTACATGATGAAGTGCATCTAACCAGCGTGTTTGTTACCCATGACCAGGAAGAGGCTATGGAAGTGGCGGATGAAATTGTGGTGATGAGTAATGGCAAAATCGAGCAAGTGGGCACTGCAGAAGAAATTTATGAGCACCCTGCCAGTCCTTTTGTGATGGGTTTCATTGGCGAAGTTAATGTTTTACCCCGTAATGCTTCCCTCTTTAACTACCACGCTTTTGAACCCCACTCCAGCAATAATGGGCATCAAGAGCCGGTTTTTGTCCGACCCCATGATTTTGAATTGTTAACGGAAGCGGACGATGCCAGCGTAGCGGGGACCATCAAAAGAGTTATTCACCTCGGTTCAGAAATCCAGGTGGAAGTATTGCTAATGGATAACACCGCTGTGCTTGCTTACCTAAACCGGGAACAAGGGCAACAGCTTAATCCTAAAGCTGGAAAAAAAGTATTTATTAAGCCCCGGGTCGCTAAGGTTTTTGCTGGAGCTTCTTCCGCGGCTTCTACCCATTTTATTTATGGTACGGGTATCTAAATAAACTATTTTAAACTGGATCTATAAGCTCCAATGCCCTGGGGAGTAACTGAAAGGAAACGAAAAAATAATCTTCTTCCTATTCTATTCCTTCTGATTGAGTAACCAGGACTTTTGGGTACGCTTTCGATTAGAAGTGTGAGGAAAGAGGTTTGCTTTCCCCCTGTTTAGTAATCCATCCCTAGAGCCGTGAACTCATCTAAGACCGCATTCAGAGGTCATAATGTTTTTTTGCTCCGCCATGCCCTGGCATGCTCGACGGGATTCACCTTGCTGGAAATATTAGTTGTTGTGATCGTTATTGGTATTCTAGGGGCGATCGCCGTGCCGAACTTGCTGGCCCAAGTAGACAAGGCTAGGTACTCGGAAGCGAAAACCCAGATGAGCTGTATGGCCAAGGAATTAACGGTGTATCGCTATGAACATGGCACTTTTCCCCCGGATGTGAACCGTAATATTAAACCAGCAGGAATTGAGTGCTTTTACACCCGACAGAGTGGCCAGGTTCCTTTTGATTCCCAATACGATTACGATCGCCACGGTTCCCAGTGTTACGCCCATATTTCTTTCTTTGGCAAGGACGGAGAAAGGGATGCCCCCACTGCTGGCTCACCGGTATATCCTAATCCTGGACTTTACGATCACAGTGAAACGAACCCCAACTCCGACGACTGGGTTTATAGTCTTGGTTTAAATCCGGGAGGCATCGAATGTTAACTCGGTCTTCATAGCTGTGCCATCACAAAGGCTGGGGTCAGTTGATGTTGGCCATTAAAATTTTCTCTGTTTGCCAATTGTCCATAGGTTAGCGATTACCTTAGGGTAAAACTTTGTTGTAGTTTCCGTTGGTTATTGATCGTGAGTAATGAAGCCCCGATGGAAACTATCCCGGTGGACTATGGCACTTTAACGCCTCCGCAAAAATGGCAACGATTGCAGGAGTTGGCCTATTTATTTTTGCGGTTAGGACTGTTTTCCTTTGGCGGCCCTGCGGCCCACACCGCCATGATGGAGGAAGAAGTGGTGCGGCGACAACAATGGCTCAGCCACGAAAAATTTTTAGATTTGATTGGGGTGACCAATTTAATCCCCGGGCCTAATTCTACTGAGTTAGCCATTCACCTGGGCTATGAGCGGGGCAAATGGGCAGGTTTGATCATTGGCGGAGTTGCCTTTATTTTGCCGGCCATGGTAGTGGTCTGGTTATTGGCGATCGCCTATGTTCATTACCAGTCAGTGCCAGCGGTGGGCCATATGCTCTATGGCATCCAACCAATGATCATTCCCCTGATTGGCCAAGCTTTATGGAAATTGGGTCGGAAAGCACTAAAAAATCCCCTCACCATTGGGGCGGCGGTGTTGGTCATGGTGGGGACGGCCTGGGGAAAGCCGGAAATTTTACTATTACTGCTGGCGGGCTTAGCCCTGGTGTTGATCCAAATTGGGCGGGGACGTTTTCAATCTTTACCGCTGATTTTTTTACCCCTAGGTCAAATCGCTCCAGCCCCGGCGTTACCAGTAACAATCATCAACCCTTGGTCCGTGTTTGGCATTTTTCTGAAAATTGGTTGCCTGCTCTATGGCGGTGGTTACGTACTGTTTGCTTTTTTGCAAGCTGACCTCGTGGAGCGTTTGGAATGGCTGACTTCCCAGCAATTATTGGATGCGATCGCCATTGGCCAAATCACCCCTGGGCCACTATTCACCACGGCAACTTTTATTGGTTATTTATTGGCCGGCAACCCTGGGGCAATCGCCGCTACGGTGGGCATCTTTCTACCATCTTTTTTACTGGTGGCCTTGGTCAATCCCTGGGTCAGTACCCTGCAAAAATCCTTAATTTTCCGAGCTTTCCTCGATGGTGTTAATGCCGGTGCGTGGGGTTTAATGGTGGTCACTACCATTGGTTTAGCCCGTTCCGCCCTCATTGATCCCTTGACCATCTGCTTAGCGGTGCTCGGGGCGATCGCCCTGGGACGATTTTCCATCAGTTCCCATTGGTTAGTGGTCTTTGGTGCCCTGGTGGGCCTAGTTGGCCAAAGCTGGTCAATGGGTTAATGGCCTAGCCATGAATTTAACCGAGAAAATAATGCAAAAACTTAAGCCCCTGACGGCCTAAATATGTAGTTTTATTGCAGGGGTAAGGGCTCCCTTGACTTGCGTTCACTCGGAAATAATGATAGGTAGGAGAACTAAAATGGCTTGCCCAAGCCCCTTAACTATAAACTGCCGTTGGGAGAACCTTTTAAATGCGAGACGCGGTTACCACTTTAATAAAAAACTATGATTTGACCGGTCGCTATCTAGACCGGAACGCCATGGACGAGCTCAAAGCTTATTTTGAGTCCGGTTCGGCTAGGATTGCCGCCGCCGCCATGATTAACGCCAATTCGGCCACCATCGTCAAACGGGCCGCTGCCCAACTGTTTGAAGAAATTCCTGAGCTAATCCGCCCCAGTGGTAATGCCTACACTACCCGTCGTTTTTCCGCTTGTTTGCGGGATATGGACTATTATCTGCGCTATGCCAGCTATGCCCTGATTGCCGCAGACAACAACGTGCTCGATGAGCGGGTTCTGCAGGGACTACGGGAAACCTACAATTCCCTGGGCGTACCCATTGGGCCCACGGTGCGGGGCATTCAGATCATGAAGGAAATGATTGAAGCCATGGCAGAGGATTCCAGCCTGAACAGCACAGATTTTATTGCTTCCCCCTTTGACCATATGACCAGGGAACTGAGCGAACTTTCTGTCTAGCAAATTTTCTAAGAAAGTGTTTGAAAAGTGCAAGGCTAGGTATTTATCCCCCTAAATCTCCTCACTAAAGCTCCGGCTTAAAAAAGGGGACTTTTGCGACAGTTCCCCTCTTCCCAAGGGGGGCTAGGGGCGATTAAACAGCCAAAACTCAACTTTCCAAACATGCTCTAAGCAGGGAAATTGCTTTAGCAAAATAAATAACTCGACCTCAAGTTAAATCGAGGCCCACAGTAGGAGATGAATTTTCCCTACTGTATTTTTTTGTGCTTTCATCAATCGGACGCTTCGGCTTGGTAATCCACCGGGGTGGCGGAGAGGGTAAGCAACTGACGGAGTTTATCGGTGTCTAGGCGGGTGAGCCAATTTTCCCCGGCATCCACGGTTTGTTCTGCCAATTGTTGTTTATCCGCCATCATGGCGTTAATTTTTTCTTCCAAGGTGCCTGTACAGACAAATTTGTGCACCTGGACGTTGCGAGTTTGGCCAATGCGAAAAGCACGATCGGTAGCCTGATTTTCCACCGCCGGATTCCACCACCGGTCCACATGGAACACATGGTTAGCCCTCGTGAGGTTCAACCCTGTGCCGCCAGCCTTGAGAGAAAGGATAAATAAATAGGGACTGTTGGGGTCCTGTTGGAATCGTTCCACCAGAGCTTGCCGTTGCTCTGCTGGAGTGCCCCCGTGGAGATAGAGCACCTCTTGGTTAAAGTATTTTTCCAGATAGGGTTTGAGTAAATGACCCCAACTGGCAAATTGGGTGAAAATTAACACCCGATCGCCTTCGCTGATGATTTCTTCCAGCATTTCCGCCAGACGAATTAGCTTGCCGGACTGGTGCCCGTGGGTGATGGCGGGCTTTTTCAGCAATAGATCGGGATGGTTACAAACCTGTTTGAGTTTGGTTAATAGGGTTAAAACTAAACCGTGCCTTTGAATGCCTTCGCTGTCGGCGATCGCCTGGAGGGATTCCTCCACCAATTGTTGATATAAACCAGCTTGCTCTTGGGAAAGGTCACAGAAGACGGTCATTTCTTGTTTTTCTGGTAAATCTTGAATAATGGTTTGGTCGGTTTTTAACCGCCGCAAAATAAACGGCCGCACTAAATTCCGCAAAATTAACAACGACTGGCGATCGCCAAATTTTTCGATGGGATTGGCAAAGCGCCGTTGGAAAAAGCTCTGATTACCCAGGAAACCGGGATTTAAAAATTCTAAAATTGACCACAATTCCGTCAGGCGATTTTCCACCGGAGTCCCCGTGAGGGCAATGCGAAAACCCGCTGGCAATTGCCGGGCCGCCTGGGACTGTTTAGCTTGGGGATTTTTGATATTTTGGGCTTCGTCCAGCACGATCCCCTGCCAGTCCACCAATTTCAAACTACTAAAATCCCGTTGCAGTAAAGCGTAACTGGTGAGGACAATTTGCTGGTCTTTGACCTGTTTAACCAACGGTTGCCCTTTTTTCCGGCGATCGCCATGGTGCAATAGGGTTTTAAGTTGGGGCGCAAACTTATTAATTTCATGACCCCAATTGCTCAGCACCGACGTAGGACAAACAATCAACACCGGCTTAACTAACATATCCTCCGCGGCTAAATGGAGCAGAAAAGCCAGCAACTGGGGTGTTTTTCCCAAACCCATATCGTCTGCCAAACAGGCCCCCAGCCCCCACCGTTCCAGAAAAGCTAACCAGCCCACTCCCCGAGCTTGGTAGGGCCGTAAAGTACCCTGAAAGCCCGGTGGGTCAGCAATGGCTTTCACTCCTTCCGGGTTACGGAGGGTGTCGATCAATTCCTGTAATATGCCCCGAGCAGCAAACTGGGTCACCGGCAGTTTAGAGACGGTTTGTAAATCACCAATGCTGAGGCGCAGAGCATCCTCCACTGTGAGGGGCGGGGCAGATTGTTGCTGCTGTAAAATGACCTTGGCCGCCCGCACGTCCGCCGGTTGCAGGGTAATCCATTCTCCGTCCAGCACCACCAGGGGAGATTTTTGGGCTAGTAACGCTTCAAAGTCCTTGGCCGTCAATAACCGGGCATTGTCCCCGCTCCCCATCATTAGTTGCAAGTCGTAATTAATTAAACTTTGCAGAGTTAGCCGCTGGCCCCTTTGCCGTTGCACTTCCCCCACCACTTTTACCCCTAACCGTTTGGCGGTGCCGCCCCGTTCTAACCCCGGCGGGAGGATTACCCCTAACCCCCGATCCCGCAATTGATGGGCGATTGCCAGGATAAATTCGTAGGCTTGGATGGCATCTAGCCCACAGCCCGTGGGACACCTTTCCGTCAAACTTGCAGCAATGGGTTCGTAAATTTGGGCAGCTACCCCTAAGCCCCGCAGTAAACTTTCCGCCCCCTGGTCAACCCTCCTTCCCTGCCACACCAGGCGATCGCCGGCCATGGCCCAGAGGGAAGCCGCCGGGAGCCAAAATTCCCCGTCATCCAGGGCTTGTAAACCATAATCCAGTTGCCAGGTTCCCCCCCCATCGTCCGCTGGAGGTTGTAACCGCAGAGCCCCCCGCCATTGCCGTTGGGCTAAAGCTTGGTTATTTTTTTGGCCCAAATAATTCTGGACTGGTAAATACCAATGGTCTAAGGATGTGGCTAATCGTTGTAGAGCTTTGCCTGTGCCGAGGGAGGTTTGCCCCCCATGGGTTAATCCCCGGAGCCAATCATTCAACCAGACTTCTTTAACGTTGGCTAGGCTGGGACTGACGGCACCAATTTGGGCTTGCAATAATTTTTGTAGTAAATCCACCACCAACATTTGGGGCTCCTGGGAGTCAGTCAGGTTGGCCAGGGCGCAGGCAGGTACTCTCTGGCTAAATTGGGCTAAATGGGTTTGGTCTTGGATGCTATCGAGGATAGGAATCCATTGGGCATAGTAATTACCGTCTTCCCCCCTTTGCTCCAGTCCCGGCACAAATTTACCCCGTAGCACCAAATCTAAACACCAGCGGTGCAGTTGACCGTAAAAGTAAAACTCTGATCCTAAGTTAGCTAAGGCTTGGCCCCCCAGGGGAATAGATTGGAGCAACGTTAACGTTTGGCTTGGGGTCAGATTTACCCCGGTTACCTGCCACGATCGCCAGTGGAGATATTTCGCATCCATGGCCACCGGATCTTGCCCTGTGACAAAGGGTAGGGGAATTTTTTGCTGGCGATGGCTGGGTAAATGCAGAGTAAGGGCTGCCTCTGTCACCCCATCCGCCTTGGGGAAGGCCAGGGGCAAATTCGACCAGGCCTGTAGCAAATCCGGCAGATCCAACGCAAAGGGATGGCGATCGCCAATGGTTTCTGGCAAAGGATGACCCCAGGTATCCGCCCAAAGAAACAGTTTGCCGCCGTTTTCCCCGTGGGAGGGTTGCCAATTACCGTGGATAGTCGCCATAGGATCTAGTTTCTGGTCTGTCCCATTCTAGGGCGATTGGTTATCCTTGATTATGGATGGGTCCCTGGCCCTCCTAACCTCAGCCGTCGCTCTTTGTCACCACCATGAGCCAAAATTCCAAAACTGCCCTGCGGGCCACCCTGCAAAGTCAGTTCTCGATTATTGTCAGTTTTTTAGCCATTTTTTGGCTTCTGGAAATCTTAGATGCGTTTGTTTTTCGGGGTAGTTTGGATCAATTTGGCATTTACCCCCGCTCCTTGGAAGGTCTGAGGGGAATTGTCTTTGCACCCTTTCTCCATGCCGATTTTGGTCATTTAATTGCCAACAGCGTCCCGTTCGTTGTTCTTGCCTGGTTGGTGATGCTCCAGGAAGTGAGTGATTTTTGGATTGTGACCATTATCACCATGGTGGTGGGCGGCCTGGGAGTCTGGTTGATCGCTCCCCCTAACACCGTCACCGTTGGGGCTAGCATTCTGATTTTTGGTTACTTAGGATTTTTACTCTTTCGAGGTTGGTTCCAAAAAAACCTGGCTTCCATTGTCCTTTCTATCGTTGTCCTAGTTCTCTACGGCAGTGCCCTTTGGGGACTATTGCCTGGTCGGGCGGGGGTTTCTTGGCAGGGTCATTTATTTGGCTTCATCGGTGGAGCGATCGCCGCTTGGTTAATTGCTAGGGAAAAGCATTACTACAGCAAAAATTAGCAAGATTTTTTAAGACAAAAACATTAACCAACAATAACCTTGAGCTTTCCCAGCACTACTTTTGTTTGAGAATCAATAGGGTGACATCATCCTCCGCCGGTTGGTCGCCCAAAAAATTGCGTAGATCGGCGATCGCCTGGTGACGAATTTCCGCCGGGGCCTGGTGCCGATGTTGGCAAAGCACTGTTTGTAATCTTTCTATGCCGTAAAACTGCCTCTGGCTATTCATTGCTTCCGTAATGCCATCGGTATAGAGCACCGCTAAATCACCGCTGTTTAAAGTAATTTCCCGCTCCGTCACAAAGGCACTAATATCTTGTTCCAAACCTAGGGGAAAGCCCAACTCAAAGGTATCAATCTGTTCCGTTGCTCCGTTGCTGCGAATAATCAATACTTCCTCATGTTGGCCGCTGAGGCGAATCAGCCCCGCTTCATATTGCAACACGCTTAAAGTCATATTCTTGGAAGAACCCATGCGCCTAGTATTTTCGTAGATGGTACGGTTCATGGCGCTCAACAGTTTGACCGGATCCGTTACCCCGTGTTCTAACAAAGTCCGCAATGCCGTTTGGGCCATGATCATCACCAAACTGCTTTCTAGGTCGTGGCCAGTAACGTCGCCAATGCTAATTCTGACTTGACCATTGGTTTGCAGAACGTCGTAATAATCTCCCCCCACCTCCGTGGCCGATTCCATAAAACCAGCAATTTCTAGCCCCGCCACCGCCGCCAATTCCTGTTCCGAAGGCATTAACATCTGTTGCAATTGTCGGGTAATGTCAATTTCCGCTTCCAACCGCAGATTTTCGTCCTGCAATTTTTCCGTCAAGCGACAGAGGGCATCGGCCACCGTATTAAAGGCGTGGACCACCTCTGCCATTTCGTCCTGGGTTTGTAATTCCACCGCTTTGGTTTCACTGCCCGCCACCATTTTTTCCGCCGCACTGCTCAAACTAGCAATGGTGGCCATGACGCTGGCATAAAAGCCCCAAAAAAGATAAACGGCGATCGCCAGGGTGGCCAAAACGAAGGTGCTGAGGAGCCATTGCCGTTGCTGGAATCGTTGAATACGTTCGGATAATAGTTGATCCAATTCGGGGCTGAGCACCCGCCAAAAGTGCAAACTATTCAGTAAACCCCATTGGCTCTGCTGGTTTAGTTGGGCATCATTGAGTTTTATTTGCCCGGTGATTACTTTGGTTAGGCTCTGCTCCAACTCTTCCAGGACTGTGGTCAAACCATTCAGGCTATTAATTACCCTTGGTTGTAGTTGTTGGCGAGCATTGTGGGTAAAGGCAACCCCCAGGTTTTTGACCAAACTTGTCTTTAACTGGGCTAATTGGGCTTTAATCACCAGCACTTGGGATTCCTCTGCTGGAGAGAGCCCCGGGCCGGAGTGGGCAGTAATAATTGTCCCTAGTTGAGCTAAATCCGTTTGCAGTTGGGGCAGTTTCAGCAACAGCGCTTCCATCAAGTAATAACTATCCAAATCCGGATCCAGGATTAAATTGGACTGATTACCCACCTGGGTCCGCAGAACGGCGATCGCCTGGAGAATTTGCTCTGAAGTGTCCTGTGATCTATCTGTAACCTGGGATAAAACTTGCTCTAAATCCCCATAATTCGTTTCCGTAGCTAACTTTTTTCCCCATCGCTCCTGGACTTGGGCCAACTGATCAACCGGAGATCGCCAATGGTTAGGCCCCAGGGAAATTAGGGGTTGCACCAATACTGTTTGTTGCAATTGTTGCAGAGGCCCTAGGTAAGCCAAACCCTGTTGCTCCAGTTGGGCAAACTGAATTTGACCCTGAATTTCCGACAGCAGCAAGAAAATGGCTAAACCCAGGGGCAACAAAAAACAGACACTAATCAGAGCAAACTTTTGGGGATAGTGCAATTGATTAATCAAGCCCACCGCTGGTTTGAGCACTTTTTGCCCCACAGTTACCGGCTCCATAACTTTTTCCTAATCACTGCAACAAAACTATTTTTAAGAGTACCCAAGGCTGACTCTGATCACAGCGGGGTCTTTTCGCTCCCAACGCTAACACAATCCTGGGGTCATCATTATTGGGCAAAATCAATGGTCAGAGCTATGTTTGATCAATTCTTTGTCACTACTTTGCCACTGTTATGATCAAAGCTCAAAGTCAAGCATCGTCTTGGCATTATTCCCTGTTTGTCCATGCCCCTGCCCCGTTTACTAACCATTGTCCTCGCTGTCAGTTTCATTTTGGGGATGGTGATTTGGCTCATTGATGCCATTCTGCGGCTTTATTCCCAGGTGGCTTGGACTTCCCCTTTTTTGGCCAATATTGTCATTTTGCTAGTTATTGCGGTACTAGCTCTGTTGATTGCCACTTTTTTTTACTATTTCAACCTGGCTAATCAGCCCAAGGATAGTTCTGGTAAAAAACGGCGACGCATAAAATTACCTGAGCAAAAAAACGAAACGGCGGCGGCTAATTTACAAGCAGTGCGGCGGCAGATGCAACAAATCCAAGACCAGGTGGCCCAAAAAGCGCTATTGGAAAAAACCCGTTTAATTGAGGCGCAGTTAAAACGAGGCAATTTAAATTTAGTGGTGTTTGGCACAGGATCGGCGGGTAAAACCTCTTTGGTGAATGCTTTATTGGGCCAAATTCAGGGAGAAGTAGCCCCCACCATGGGCACCACGATCGCCGGGGAAAAATATTATCTTTACTTGGATGGGGTAAGCCGGGATTTGGAAATTACGGACACACCGGGCATTTTAGAGGCGGGGGTGCGGGGTACGGAACGGGAAACAGCGGCTCGGCAATTGGCCACGGAGGCGGATTTGCTACTGTTTGTGGTGGATAATGACCTACGTCAGTCGGAATACGAACCCCTGCAAGCATTGGCCAAAATTGGTAAACGGTCTTTACTCATTCTCAATAAGACTGATCTGTATCCCCCGGATGAGGTGGAAGTATTATTGCAAACCCTCCGGCAACGGGTTAAAGCCTTTATTCCCCCGGAAGATGTGTTGGCGATCGCCGCTCGGCCCCAGGATGTGGCCATTCAACCGGGATTACTGATGAGACCAGAGCCGGAAATTGAGCCTTTGGTGAAACGTTTAGTGTCCGTGCTCCGCAGTGATGGGGACGATTTGATGGCGGATAACATTCTGTTGCAGTCCCAACGGCTGGGGGATGAGGCTCGGCAAATTATTGAACAGCAACGGCAACGGGAAGCCATGAAAATTATTGACCGTTACCAATGGATTGGGGCGGGAGCCATTGCCGTGACCCCCTTGCCAGTGATTGATCTGTTGGCCACTACGGCCATTAATGCCCAAATGGTGGTGGAGATCGGTCGGGTCTATGGCTGTGAAATTGACGGCGATCGGGGCAAGGAGTTGGCCATTTCCCTGGGTAAAACCTTTGTGGGACTAGGCATTGTCAAAGGGGCGGTGGAGTTGATGGCCCAAGCCATGCAGTTGCAACTCACTACCTATATCATTGGTAAAGCAATTCAGGGCATCACTGCGGCCTACCTCACCCGCATTGCTGGTAAAAGTTTTATTCAATATTTCCGTCAGGATCAGGATTGGGGCGATGGCGGCGTGGCCCAAGTGGTGGAACAACAATTCCAACTCAGTCGCAAAGATGAATTTATCCAAGCCTTTGTTAAACAGGCGATCGCCAAAGTGGTGGAACCCCTGGAAGATTTTTGGGGCAAGGAAAGCCCAGATACTACCCCAGAACAGCTAGAACCCTTGCCAGAACTGAGAGATTTAACGCCCCTAGAGGAAGAATTCATCGAAGCCATCCTACCTGAACCGGAAGTTTACCATACCCGTTATGCCGATTGGGATAGTCCCCGACCCCAGCGCCAGGATGATTGGTAATTAGCCATGACGTGAGTCCGACAGCTAAAAAGTAGTTAGTGGGAGGGCTTTTGATGGCGGAAAACAAAACTCTCTTTCAGTTCATCATTTTCGTTCACCCTCGGCGATCGCCTCCTCTGCCTGGGGACTCTGTTGGGGCACATATAATTTACAATTGTTACAATTGTGGCTGTTTTAAATAGGCCTCCCCTTTGGCCTGTCGTTGTGGCATAAAGTCTAGCTAAGGCCCAGAACCCCGACCGGCAAACAACACGACCCCATAACCTATACATCCAACCGCCCCTCTGTTTGCTGTTGGCTAAAATTTACACGTAAATTCCTATGGAAAAAGATCTCACTCGTTACCGCAATATTGGTATTTTCGCCCACGTAGATGCGGGTAAAACCACCACCACCGAACGGATTTTGAAGTTAACCGGGAGAATCCATAAACTCGGCGAGGTACACGAAGGCGAATCCACCATGGACTTCATGGAGCAGGAAGCGGAGCGGGGTATCACCATCCAATCGGCGGCCACCAGTTGTTTTTGGAAAGATCATCAACTCAATGTTATCGACACCCCTGGCCACGTGGACTTCACTATTGAAGTTTACCGCTCCCTGAAAGTGTTGGATGGCGGCATTGGGGTATTTTGTGGCTCCGGCGGTGTGGAACCTCAGTCGGAAACCAACTGGCGCTATGCGAACGATTCTAAAGTCGCCCGTTTGATTTACATTAATAAACTTGACCGTACCGGGGCAGATTTTTACCGGGTAGTTAAGCAGGTGGAAACGGTGCTCGGGGCTAAACCCTTGGTGATGACTCTGCCCATTGGGACAGAAAATGATTTCGTTGGTGTGGTGGATATTCTCACGGAAAAAGCCTATATCTGGGATGACTCCGGCGACCCGGAAAAATATGAAATCACCGACATTCCTGCTGACATGGTGGACGATGTGGCCACCTACCGGGAAATGCTGATCGAAACAGCGGTGGAACAGGACGATGATTTGATGGAAAAATACCTGGAAGGGGAAGAAATCAGCATCGATGACATCAAGCGTTGTATCCGTACCGGCACCCGTAAGTTGGACTTTTTCCCCACCTATGGCGGTTCCTCCTTTAAAAACAAAGGGGTACAACTGGTGCTGGATGCGGTGGTGGACTACTTGCCCAACCCCAAAGAAGTACCTCCTCAACCGGAAGTGGATTTAGAAGGGGAAGAAACCGGCAACTACGCCATTGTTGATCCAGAAGCCCCCCTGCGGGCCCTGGCGTTCAAAATTATGGACGACCGCTTTGGTGCTTTGACCTTCACCCGGATTTACTCCGGTACCCTCAGTAAAGGGGACACCATTCTCAATACTGCCACCGGTAAAACAGAACGCATTGGTCGTTTGGTGGAAATGCACGCCGATTCCCGGGAAGAAATTGAGTCCGCTCAAGCCGGGGACATTGTGGCGATCGTGGGCATGAAAAATGTGCAAACGGGCCACACTCTCTGTGACCCCAAAAATCCGGCCACTTTGGAACCCATGGTCTTCCCCGACCCGGTGATCTCCATTGCCATTAAGCCCAAGAAAAAAGGCATGGACGAAAAATTGGGTATGGCTCTGAGCAAAATGGTGCAGGAAGATCCTTCCTTCCAAGTGGAAACCGACGAAGAAAGCGGTGAAACCATCATTAAGGGGATGGGGGAATTGCACTTGGATATCAAAATGGATATTCTCAAGCGTACCCATGGTGTAGAAGTGGAAATGGGTAAACCCCAGGTGGCCTACCGGGAATCCATTACCCAGCAGGTATCGGATACCTATGTACACAAGAAGCAGTCCGGTGGTTCTGGTCAGTATGCCAAAATTGACTACATCGTGGAGCCTGGGGAACCCGGTTCTGGCTTCCAGTTCGAGTCCAAAGTAACCGGTGGTAACGTGCCCCGGGAATATTGGCCCGCAGTACAAAAAGGTTTTGACCAGAGTGTGGTTAAAGGCGTTTTGGCTGGCTATCCTGTGGTGGACTTGAAAGTTACCCTCACCGACGGTGGCTTCCACCCTGTAGACTCTTCGGCGATCGCCTTTGAAATTGCGGCCAAAGCTGGTTACCGTCAAAGCTTACCCAAAGCCAAACCCCAAATTTTGGAACCGATTATGGCGGTGGATGTGTTCACCCCGGAAGACCATATGGGGGATGTAATCGGCGATTTGAACCGTCGTCGGGGCATGATCAAATCCCAGGAAACTGGCCCCATGGGAGTGCGGGTAAAAGCGGATGTGCCTTTGAGCGAAATGTTCGGCTACATTGGTGATTTGCGGACCATGACTTCCGGTCGGGGTCAATTCTCCATGGTGTTTGACCACTACGCTCCCTGCCCCACCAACGTTGCGGAGGAAGTAATCAAAGAAGCCAAAGAACGGCAAGCCGCTGCTTAATTCCAAATTTGACTGTCTCAAATGTTTTCTGCCCCCATTTTCGGGGGCTTTTTTGTGCAATTTTTGCTTCTACTGCCATCGTGTACCATGGCTAGAAAGCTATGGGTATTTTCCAAGTAAGTCGACGACTTAATCCCATTGAGTAAAGTACTGTTACTGGTTGCCTAATTTTGACTTTTTTCAATGAACACAACTTTTCCGGCGGTGTACGGCCCCGTTAATTCCTGGCGCTATGGCCGTTCCCTGGGTATTGATCCCATCGGGGCTATTTCCACCTGTTCTTTTAACTGCGTTTATTGTCAACTGGGGGAAATTGAGCACCTCAGCGGCGATCGCCAAATTTTCATTCCCACCGCTGACATTTTGCGAGAATTGGCCCAGTTTGCCCCCTGGGAGGTGGATGTAATTACCCTAAGCGGCAGCGGAGAGCCGACGTTAGCCAAAAATTTAGGGGAAATTCTCGAAGGCATTAAAAAGTTGACTGGGAAATTAACCCTGGTACTCACCAATGCGACTTTGTTAAATGATGCTCAGGTAAGAGAAGAGCTCTCCTTAGCAGACAAGATTTCTGTCAAATTAGACGGATTGTGGCCAGACCAGTTACAAAGAATTAACCGACCGATCGCCGGCATTGAGTTGGAGCAAATTTTGACTGGTATTCAAACCTTTCAGCAGGAGTTTACAGGGG
Source organism: Synechocystis sp. IPPAS B-1465 (assembly GCF_003015225.1). Classification (GTDB taxonomy): domain Bacteria; phylum Cyanobacteriota; class Cyanobacteriia; order Cyanobacteriales; family Microcystaceae; genus Synechocystis. The sequence goes on from NZ_CP028094.1 coordinate 3,317,283, forward strand.
AATTATCAGTGCAAACCATGGTGCTGCAGCCCTGGGACCAGACAACTGAGAACCGTTATTTGGAGCTTTTATCCCTAATTAAGCCCACCGAAGTGCAACTCAACAGGCCCACCAGGCCCAAACCCCTCCAGCGGGAATTGGAAGGCCGGGGTAACCATACCGGCACCCCCTACGGCGATCGCCCTGTGACTCAAATCAAATGCGTCGATGGTCAGACCCTACAAAATTTGGCCAAAAAAATAAGTGGGGCGATCGGCATTCCTGTCCGCTGCGCCCCCGTAAAGGTCTTGTAAGTATGGTCGAATAATCTTTAAATAAATGGAGCCGAGCAGAATTGAACTGCTGTCCAAACTGGGTATTAACTTTCCGCTCATTCACAGGTTTAGTCCTTCTAGCCCTAGGACGGGGACCATCGATTATCCCTGATGGTGGGATGCTCTAGTCTGAGTCTTGATTGTTTAGCTAACTAGAGAAGAGCCAAACAAAGCATCCGTTGGGGTTAACCTCTAATCCTTAACGGAGTCAGAAAAGAAGTAAACGGTCTTTGACAAGAAAATGTAGCTTTTACAGACTAGGCTGCTATGGCTACCCGTTTGAAGCTGACGATGTTATTCGCAGTTACTTTTTTTTGAGCCTTTGATTTGCGAGAGGAGACTCACTCTCGACCTGTATCACGGGCAAGCTTTCGCCAACCTGTCGAAACCATTGCGGCCCCTTGATATACACCCCGATTATAAACCATTTTTTGGGGGGATGGCAAAAAGGAGCAGTGCCACCTCCAGCCTCTGCTCCAATATGGCTAACAAAAGTGCTCCCTCTCCAAACTAGTTAACTTAAATCATTGGTTGGTTCAGGAAAACGGAGCTTAGTCATCAAAAGTTGGGAAGGGATAAACTCCGGCAATGACTGTCCAACCTTTGTCAGAGGACTTGCTCAACTTCAGCAATTTCTGGGATCATTTCCCTTAATTTGCGCTCAATACCCATTTTTAGGGTCATGGTGGAACTGGGACAGGATCCACAAGCGCCCTGCAAACGTACTTTGACAATGGGACCGTCTAATTCTACTACTTCCACATTGCCGCCGTCAGCCATCAGGTAGGGACGGAGTTCATCCAATACCGTTTCCACATTATTTAGGGTGAGTTCCATCGCTCGCTAACCTCAGCTAAAAATTTTTGACTATCACTGATATCCTAACGTCAAACCCCGAGGCCAAGGTTGGCAAAAATCCCGGGGCTGAGGATAGAGAAAAGTAATTAGCGGTCTTTCAACCAACTGAACATCGCCCGCAGGTCTTTGCCCACTTCTTCGATCAATTCTTCTGATTCCCGACGACGCATGGCGGTGAAACCAGGTTTACCAGCTTGATTTTCCAACACGAATTCCCGGGCAAACTGACCAGATTGGATTTCATCGAGAATTTGACGCATTTCTGCCTTGGTTTCTTCGGTGACAATGCGGGGTCCCCGGGTTAAATCGCCATATTCAGCGGTATTGGAAATGCTGTCTCGCATTTTCGCCAAGCCACCTTCCACAATCAAATCGACAATTAACTTAACTTCGTGGAGACATTCAAAATAGGCCAATTCCGGCTGATAGCCAGCTTCCACCAGGGTATCGAATCCTGCTTTGATCAAAGCAGTCAGACCACCACAGAGCACCACCTGTTCGCCAAAAAGATCGGTTTCGGTTTCTTCCCGGAAAGTGGTTTCTAAAATACCGGCCCTGGTCCCCCCAATGCCCTTAGCGTAGGCCATAGCATAGTCCCGAGCTTGGCCACTAGCATCTTGGTACACAGCAAATAAGGCCGGTACTCCCTGGCCTTGTTCATAGGTGCGACGCACCAGATGGCCAGGCCCCTTAGGAGCGGCCATAACTACGTCCACATCGGCGGGGGGAACAATCTGGGCAAAGTTAATGTTGAAGCCGTGGGCAAATAACAGCACGTTTCCGGCCACGAGGTTAGGGGCGATTTCTGCTTCGTAAACGGTTTTTTGCACTTCATCGGGCAGGAGAATCATAATCAAATCCGCCGCTTTGGCTGCTTCAGCCACAGATAAAACTTTTAGCCCAGCTCCTTCTGCTTTGGCAACGGATTTACTGCCACTGTATAGCCCGACGACCACGTTAACGCCACTATCCTTGAGGTTGAGCGCATGGGCGTGACCTTGGGAGCCATAGCCGATAATAGCCACGGTTTTTCCGGCTAAGAGGTCAAGATTGGCATCCTGATCGTAATACATACGAGCCATGTAACTATCTCCTTGCTGCGATTGAATGGTGCTCTGCAAACTTTTAATCATAGCAAAGGCCGGTCTGCTTATTCTGTCCTGTAAGTGTTGTAGGATCAAATTCTGCATCTGTTAAATTCTAGCTTTTGGTCTATGCTTGCCCTAATTGACACTGTTAAATCCATTGATAATCAGCTTTCCCGTCGTCATATTGACCTAGACCCCGCAGGTTATTGGTTGGTCATGGTGGAGCGGGAAGCTGGAGTGTTGAAGGTGGAGCACTACAGTAACGATATTAATGACCAGGGTTTGGCGGTGGATCCGGAAACGGGGGAAGTGATTGCCTGTCAAGGGGGGAGAAAAAGACTACCCAGTTTGACTTTAACTGGTCGCACTGCCAAGGAGTTGTGCGTGAAGATTTTTGAGGAGTTGGAATCCTGTCCAGTGACTATGCTCAACCATGCTGCTTACTTGGGTCGGGAATTGATGCGGGCGGAATTAGCTCTAACTGGGGGCGGAGAATATATTCAGGATTAGTTAAACCGTCCTAAATAAGCAAATTTTGTCAGCGGCAATCAATAGCAACAAATCTGGAGACTGAAACCATGAAAATTTTACCGGCGATCGATCTGCTAGGTGGCAAGTGTGTGCGCCTCTATCAAGGGGATTATGACCAGTCCCAGGTGTACCACGAAGATCCGGTGGAAGTAGCCCGCCAGTGGCAAGCCCAGGGAGCTAGTCGTTTGCATTTAGTCGATCTTGATGGAGCTAAGGAAGGACAACCAGTTAACCTAACGGCGATCGCCAATATTGTTGAAGCCCTAACCATTCCTGTACAGGTAGGCGGAGGCTTAAGGGATAGAAACCGGGTCAAACAATTGCTGGATTTGGGGGTGGGCCGAGTTATTCTAGGTACGATCGCCGTGGAAAATCCTGACTTAGTGGGGGAATTATGTGCCGAATTTCCTGGGCAAATTGTGGTGGGTATTGATGCCCGCAATGGCAAAGTGGCCACTAGGGGGTGGTTAGAAACTTCTACGGTGGAAGCGGGGGAATTGGCCCAACGCATGGAAAAGCTAGGAGCGGCGGCCATTATCTACACTGATATTCACCGGGATGGCACAATGCAGGGGCCCAACTTAGATGCTCTGCGACAATTAGCTAGTCAGTTAACCATTCCAGTGATTGCATCGGGGGGAGTCAGCCAAGTAGAAGACCTGTTGAATCTGCTTAGCTTGGAAAGTCTGGGGGTCAATGGAGTCATCATCGGCAAAGCCCTTTACACCGGGGACATTCAGTTGGCAGAAGCAATCCGGGCAGTGGGCAATGGTCGCTGGCAAGATGTGCCGCCGTTGGACTTTCCCCGTTTGGGCTAGTTTTTTCGTTTTTTGAAGTCAAATTAGTCTTGACTCTGGCTGGGTTGGAGAAAAACCCTCGTTCCTTCAATGACAGTGTGGCTTTGCCATTCTCTTTTGGTATCAGGACAATCTAACCGATAATGTCCCCCCCGGCTTTCCTCCCGAAAGAGGGCACTAGTCAAAATTAATTGTGCTATATCCAGCAGATTATGGGTTTCGGCCCACAACTGCATAAATTCATTCAGCCCTGGGCCACTTAGGCTAATTTTTTGATCCTCTGGTAGGTGAGCTAAAAGCTTACTGCTGCTGAGCTGCTGCCATTGTTCTTGCCATTGTTCCAATTTGGCGATCGCCATTTGGAGAGTTTCAGCTTGGCGACAAATGCCGGCGGTTTGCCACATCAAGCGAGGTAATTCACTGCGCCAATGGTTTAGGAGGGCTAGGTCATTGGTGGTGTCTAGTCGAATTTCCTTTATCGATTGATTAACGTTGGAGTCACTGGAGGCAAGGGGCGGTAAGCTCAAATTTCTTAATTGACTAGCAAAAACAATGCATTCCAGCAGAGAATTACTGGCCAGGCGATTGGCTCCATGGACCCCAGTGCTGGCGGTTTCCCCCAACGCATACAAGCCTGGAATAGTGGTTTGACAATTAATATCTGTGGTAATGCCCCCCATCCAATAATGGGCCGCTGGGGCAACGGGAATTGGTTCACGAAAAATGTCCACCCCCCAGTGCAAACAACGGCGAATAATATTGGGAAAACGCCTTTGGATGCGCTCCGGCTCAATGGGACTCAGATCCAAAAAAACAGTGGCTTGGGTGGGATCTTTTTCTGTATTGGCTAAATGTTGGAAAATTGCCCGACTAACCACGTCCCTGGGAGCTAGTTCTCCCCTGGGATGGTAATCAAAAGCAAATCTTTTCCCCTGGCGATCGAGCAGATGGGCCCCTTCCCCCCGCACTGCTTCACTGATCAAAAAATGGGGCACACCCGGTTTAGTTAAAGCGGTGGGATGAAATTGAAAGAATTCTAAATCCCGCACCTGGGCCCCCGATCGCCAAGCGAGGGCAATGCCGTCACCAGTACTAACTTTGGGATTGGTAGTTTGGGCAAACACTTGACCGCCGCCCCCGGTGGCCAATAACACCGCTCGGGAGTGGAAAGTTTCAATGGTTTGATTGACAAAAACCTGAATGCCCCGACAATGGCCCGTTGTTGGCTCAATATTTAAAGACAGGGCGATCGCCTGGGAAAAAATTTCCACATTGGGCCGAGCTTGCACCTGTCCCATCAACGTCGAAACAATGGCCCGCCCCGTAGTGTCCGCCGCATGGAGTACCCTCGGTTGGGAATGGGCCGCCTCCAACGTTAAAGCCAGATGCTGCCCATGGCGATCAAAACTAACACCGAACTGCACCAACTCGGCGATCGCCTGGGGGGCATGATTCACTAGGAAATCCACCGCTTCCCCATCACATAAACCCGCTCCAGCAGCTAAGGTATCTTCGTAGTGAGATTGGGGAGAATCCGTCGGGGCAATAGCGGCCGCAATCCCTCCCTGGGCCCAATCACTGGCCCCCGTTTTCAGTTCCGCCTTGGTAACCAGAGCCACACGGTAATGACCAGGCAAACAAAGACAGGCATAAAGGCCTGCCGCTCCGGAGCCCACCACCACCACATCGAACTGATTTGCCCCCATATCCCCAAATTCCCAAAAGATTGTCTTCCCAGATTAGCGGTTTCAGTCCAGCTTGGGGACATTTACCCAGACAGAGTTAGGGGTTAAAAATTGCAAATTGCCAATGCTTATCTAACATTAATATTCCAATCTCGTCGCAAATCTCGTTGGAAGTCATCCAAAACCCGTTTTAAAGTCTGCTCTACTGAATCACCATCGTTGTACTCATAGGTACGACATTGATTGGTGGTATAGGTATCGGTGCGATCGGGCACTACATTTTCTTGGCCACCATAGGTTCTGCCGTAATAACCATCCTCAAATCCCCTAGCAAATTCGCCCCCAGCGGAACGGGGTTCAAAGGGTTTCTTGTCCCTGGCCGCCGCTGCTCCTTCCCGATAGCCATCGTCATAGGCTTGGGGATGACTGCCGGGATCCCGTAAAGTCCGGCTTTTTTCCACCGGATAACAATACTGGATCTTGCCAGCGTTAGCAGGGGCAATCGCCATTAGGGAAGAAAGCAAAACCCCGATAAGGCAAGTTGGTAAAAAACGGCAGTAACCCATGGCAAGTGATCACACTCTAGAAACAACTCTGGCAAAGCCCTGGTAAGCCACCATGGTCAATACCCCCATCCAAAATATTGATGCTTGGTCGGTTCCTAGAGAATGCCACTACTAGCTAGACCCAACACCATGCCTGCTCCTAAAATGTGGCCGAAACTCATGGTAGCCAGCAATTCCGGCAAGCCAAAGGTTTTCTTCGACGCCAACTGGGGCAGAGCCAAGTCCTTACCCTTACCGGTTTTTTGGATGGCAAAGTAGCCAATCACAAAAGCAAACACATTACAAAGGCACATGATAATGCCCACCGAAAGGCTCCAACCAGCGGTGGTGGGACTAGCCTGGGCTAAAAGCAGAGCAGTATTAAACATTGATAAAGGTTCTCCAAAGATAATTTCAAAGACTTGATTTTCTTTGAGGTATTCTAGCCGATGAAGAGCAATCCCCCTCTTTGAGCGCCCCCGTTCCCTGGCGATCGCCGTCATCGATTCCGTTAACTTTTTGGCGATCGATGTCCCCTTAGTCCACTAATTAGTAATGATTAGTAATGAAAGCTTGACTAGGCAAAATTCCCCACACCAGTTGCAAAAAAAGATTGAAAAAGCCACTATCACGCAGAAAATTCCGTTGAGTCAAAAGCTCCAACCCCAGTTAGGTCAATCATCGGCAATAATTTTAAGTCTTTCTGTCCCCGCTCACCAGCAATGTGAAAAAAAGTCGTGGTCAGACCACAATTAAGCCCCATTTTTTTGTTATCGAGGCTACAATCAATGAAGTCTTTTTTCACTGATTCATCAAGCTCTACCGCTGACTAGCCTTCTCTAACACTTTTACGCCTGAATCCTTGCATTCTGTTTTTCCCCAACGAAGAAGTTAGAGAACCCCGAATCAATAGACTGACCGAGCGCACATCATCTAGCAACGCCTAGGGGTGGCCTCAACTTTGACTGACCAGCTAATTTTGTACACGACTTAGGAGTTAACGAGGAAAACGGCATGACCCAGACGAAAGAGCCACTCACCAAAGCTGAATCCGCCGAACTGGAGCAAGAAATAGAGCTAAGTCAATACATTAACACTGATGATATTGACGACGATGATATTGACGTAGAGGATTTAGAACAGGAAGTCGCCGCTACAGAAGGGAAGGAAAAAAAAGTCCGGAAAATTCGTAAGGACGCGGTTAAAAAGAAACCCTACACCGAAGACTCAATCCGTATCTATCTCCAGGAAATTGGCCGGATTCGTCTGCTCAGGGCCGAAGAAGAAATTGAACTAGCCCGTCAAATTGCCGACCTCCTCGAACTCGAGCTAATTCGGGACAACCTCACCCTTCAACTAGAACGCCAGCCCTCGGAACTGGAATGGGGTAAACAGGTCTGGAAGTTGGAAACCGCCAAACAACGGTTAGTAGGCGACAAGAAAAAAGAGCCGAAAAAGAAAGATATAGATAGTTACCTCGCCAATCCAGACAACGAATTAAGTCTGGAAAATGAATGGAGCCAACAGCCCAACAAAAATTTTGCCGCCTTCCGTCGTCGTCTTTTTCTGGATCGCCGAGCCAAAGACAAAATGGTGCAGTCTAACCTGCGGCTAGTAGTGTCCATTGCCAAAAAATATATGAATCGGGGTCTATCATTCCAAGATCTAATTCAGGAAGGTTCTCTAGGTTTAATCCGAGCTGCCGAAAAATTTGACCACGAAAAAGGTTACAAATTCTCCACCTATGCCACCTGGTGGATTCGCCAAGCCATCACCCGGGCGATCGCCGACCAATCTCGCACCATCCGCCTCCCCGTCCACCTCTACGAAACCATCTCCCGCATCAAAAAAACCACCAAACTCCTCTCCCAGGAAATGCGACGTAAACCCACCGAGGAAGAAATCGCCGAAAAAATGGAGATGACCATCGAAAAATTACGCTTCATCGCCAAATCCGCCCAACTTCCCATCTCCCTCGAAACCCCCATTGGGAAAGAAGAGGACTCCCGCCTAGGGGACTTCATCGAAGCCGACGGCGAAACCCCTGAGGATGAAGTATCCAAAAATCTGCTCCGGGAAGACCTGGAAAATGTCCTTGACACCCTCAGCCCCCGGGAACGAGACGTATTGCGTCTACGCTATGGCCTCGACGACGGCCGCATGAAGACCCTAGAAGAGATTGGGCAAATCTTTAACGTCACCCGGGAACGCATCCGTCAGATCGAAGCTAAAGCCCTGCGGAAACTGCGTCACCCTAACCGCAACAGCATCCTCAAGGAATATATCCGCTAATCCCCTTTATCCAGTGATATAACCCTCAGCGTTGTCTTGACCCCATCAGGACAGCGCTTTTTGTCTTTCTAGGGAGAATTCCAATTTCTATTGGACACACTGCACTGAATTCGTAATTCACGCACCCGGCCTAACCCATCAGGAAGCCCAAAAGAAGCCCCTGAAGCTCAGAATTTGTAGTTACCGGTGTCGAGCGAAGTTTTTTTCTATGGTTGAAGCCGTTACTATGACTGTGATTCAGGGATTTTGAAAAATATTTTGTGAAAAGGTGTTGACTTTTCTTGCGGTATTCCGTATATTGATAAATGCGCGGTTGAGAGCGAAAGCGACTCGAAAGCGCCCCGAACCTAGACAAAGAAATAGTTTGAGAGACAGAAACCAGACCCTTGTTAATTCAATTAACAAACCAAAGTCTGTTTCTACTTGACAAAGAGTGTAACTCAAGTCGGAAGAAATAGCAATAGAAAAGAGCCGAAACTTATAAATTGGTTATTTTTAACACAATGGAGAGTTTGATCCTGGCTCAGGATGAACGCTGGCGGTATGCCTAACACATGCAAGTCGAACGGAGTTCTTCGGAACTTAGTGGCGGACGGGTGAGTAACACGTGAGAACCTACCTTCAGAATGGGGACAACAGTTGGAAACGACTGCTAATACCCAATGTGCCGAAAGGTGAAAGATTTATCGTCTGAAGATGGGCTCGCGTCTGATTAGCTAGATGGTGGGGTAAGAGCCTACCATGGCAACGATCAGTAGCTGGTCTGAGAGGATGAGCAGCCACACTGGGACTGAGACACGGCCCAGACTCCTACGGGAGGCAGCAGTGGGGAATTTTCCGCAATGGGCGAAAGCCTGACGGAGCAATACCGCGTGAGGGAGGAAGGTCCTTGGATTGTAAACCTCTTTTATCAGGGAAGAAGTTCTGACGGTACCTGATGAATAAGCATCGGCTAACTCCGTGCCAGCAGCCGCGGTAATACGGAGGATGCAAGCGTTATCCGGAATTATTGGGCGTAAAGCGTCCGTAGGTGGTTATGCAAGTCTGCCGTTAAAGAATGGAGCTTAACTCCATAGGAGCGGTGGAAACTGCAAGACTAGAGTACAGTAGGGGTAGCAGGAATTCCCAGTGTAGCGGTGAAATGCGTAGATATTGGGAAGAACATCGGTGGCGAAAGCGTGCTACTGGGCTGAAACTGACACTGAGGGACGAAAGCTAGGGTAGCGAAAGGGATTAGATACCCCTGTAGTCCTAGCCGTAAACGATGGATACTAGGCGTGGCTTGTATCGACCCGAGCCGTGCCGAAGCTAACGCGTTAAGTATCCCGCCTGGGGAGTACGCACGCAAGTGTGAAACTCAAAGGAATTGACGGGGGCCCGCACAAGCGGTGGAGTATGTGGTTTAATTCGATGCAACGCGAAGAACCTTACCAAGGCTTGACATCCCTGGAATCCTGCGGAAACGTGGGAGTGCCTTAGGGAGCCAGGAGACAGGTGGTGCATGGCTGTCGTCAGCTCGTGTCGTGAGATGTTGGGTTAAGTCCCGCAACGAGCGCAACCCTCGTTTTTAGTTGCCATCATTAAGTTGGGCACTCTAGAGAGACTGCCGGTGACAAACCGGAGGAAGGTGGGGATGACGTCAAGTCATCATGCCCCTTACGCCTTGGGCTACACACGTACTACAATGGTCGGGACAACGGGCAGCGAGCTCGCGAGAGTAAGCGAATCCCATCAAACCCGGCCTCAGTTCAGATTGCAGGCTGCAACTCGCCTGCATGAAGGAGGAATCGCTAGTAATCGCAGGTCAGAATACTGCGGTGAATTCGTTCCCGGGCCTTGTACACACCGCCCGTCACACCATGGGAGCTGGTCACGCCCGAAGTCGTTACTCTAACCTTAGGGAGGAGGGCGCCGAAGGCAGGGCTAGTGACTGGGGTGAAGTCGTAACAAGGTAGCCGTACCGGAAGGTGTGGCTGGATCACCTCCTTTAAGGGAGACCTTTACCCCTTCATCTTGAAAGCAAAGTGCAAATAGAGAGAAGTTGGTCAACCAAAAGGTCGAGCAAGGGATTAACCGAGAGGTTAAAGAGTAGAAGTCTTTCAAACTATTGCCTAGGCGAGGTAAAAGGCAAGGGCTATTAGCTCAGCTGGTTAGAGCGCACCCCTGATAAGGGTGAGGTCTCTGGTTCAAGTCCAGAATGGCCCACCTAACCAAAAAAGCCAAAGAGAAGGATAAACCCTTCAGCATCCTGTCTGATGAGAGTCAGAGGGAATGCTGGATGTAAGTCCAGTAAGGACCTTGAAAACTGCATAAAGAAAAGAGAAAGCAGGGAAAATCTTGCTCTTCCTAACCGTTTTGATGTTAACCACAAGGCTTTTGGCTGAGTGTGAGACTGAAGGGCGGTGAAGGTAGGGGGAAAGATGATCCTAGTTAGCAAAAAGAAGATCTTAAAAAGGTCAAGCTACAAAGGGCTAACGGTGGATACCTTGGCACACAGAGGCGAAGAAGGACGTGGTTACCGACGAAACGCTTCGGGGAGCTGGAAACAAGCATTGATCCGGAGGTGTCCGAATGGGGCAACCCAAGTGAACTACCCGCTGAATAAAATAGGCGGGAGAGAGCAAACCTAGTGAACTGAAACATCTTAGTAGCTAGAGGAAAAGAAAACAAAAGTGATTCTCCAAGTAGCGGCGAGCGAACGGGGAACAGCCTAAACCAATCTTTTCGAAGATTGGGGTCGTGGGACAGCAACGTGGACTGAGTAGATTAGACGAAGCAGCTGAAAACTGCACCAGAGGAGGTGAAAGTCCTGTAGTCGAAAATTGAATCAGCCTAGCTGTATCCCGAGTAGGTCGGAGCTCGTGGAATTCCGATTGAATCAGCCGGGACCACCCGGTAAGGCTAAATACTACTGTGTGACCGATAGCGTAAAGTACCGCGAGGGAAAGGTGAAAAGAACCCCGTTGAGGGGAGTGAAATAGAACATGAAACCGTTAGCCTACAAGCAATGGGAGCTCGATTAAACGAGTGACCGTGTGCCTGTTGAAGAATGAGCCGGCGACTTACAGGTTGTGGCAGGTTAAGGTGTGTTGCACCGAAGCCAAAGTGAAAGCGAGCCTGAATAGGGCGTTAGTCACAATTTGTAGACCCGAACCCGGGTGATCTAACCATGGCCAGGATGAAGCTTAGGTAACACTAAGTGGAGGTCCGAACCGACTAATGTTGAAAAATTAGCGGATGAGCTGTGGTTAGGGGTGAAATGCCAATCGAACCCGGAGCTAGCTGGTTCTCCCCGAAATGTGTTTAGGCGCAGCGGTTGTAAAGTCAACTTGGGGGGTAAAGCACTGTTTCGCTGCGGGCGGCGAGAGCTGTACCAAAGTGAGGCAAACTCAGAATACCCAAGAAGAAACGACCAGTAAGACGGTGGGGGATAAGCTTCATCGTCGAAAGGGAAACAGCCCAGACCACCAGCTAAGGTCCCCAAATCATCACTAAGTGAGAAAGGAGGTGGGAGTGCATTGACAACCAGGAGGTTTGCCTAGAAGCAGCAATCCTTAAAAGAGTGCGTAATAGCTCACTGGTCAAGCGCTCCTGCGCCGAAAATGAACGGGGCTAAGTGATGTACCGAAGCTGTGGACTCAGATATGAGTGGTAGGGGAGCGTTCTGTATAGGGTGAAGCACTAGCGGCAAGCAGGTGTGGACAGTACAGAAGTGAGAATGTCGGCTTGAGTAGCGAAAATATGGGTGAGAATCCCATACCCCGAAATCCTAAGGGTTCCTCCGGAAGGCTCGTCCGCGGAGGGTTAGTCAGGACCTAAGGCGAGGCCGAGAGGCGTAGTCGATGGACAACCGGTCAATATTCCGGTACTGATTATAGATTGTGGCGGGGGACGGAGAAGGCTAGTGCAACTGGAAGTTGGTTACCAGTCCAAGCATTCGAGGCGATGAGAGACGGCGAAAACGTCTTGAGCAGAGGTGTGATGGGGAGTCTCTACGGAGACGAAGTGCATGATGTCAAGCTTCCAAGAAAAGCCCGAACCACGTTAATTTATAGTCACCTGTACCCGAAACCGACACAGGTAGGAAGGTAGAGAATACTAAGGGGCGCGAGGTAACTCTCTCTAAGGAACTCGGCAAAATTACCCCGTAACTTCGGGAGAAGGGGTGCCTCCAGCAATGGAGGTCGCAGTGAATAGGCCCAGGCGACTGTTTACCAAAAACACAGGTCTCCGCAAAGTCGTAAGACGCAGTATGGGGGCTGACGCCTGCCCAGTGCCGGAAGGTTAAGGAAGTTGGTCAGGGAGTAATCCTGAAGCTAGCGACTGAAGCCCCGGTGAACGGCGGCCGTAACTATAACGGTCCTAAGGTAGCGAAATTCCTTGTCGGGTAAGTTCCGACCCGCACGAAAGGCGTAACGATCTGGGCACTGTCTCGGAGAGAGGCTCGGCGAAATAGGATTGTCTGTGAAGATACGGACTCCCTGCACCTGGACAGAAAGACCCTATGAAGCTTTACTGTAGCTTGGAATTGGGTTCGGGCTTTGCTTGCGCAGGATAGGTGGGAGACTATGAAGTTGCTCTTGTGGGAGTAATGGAGTCAACGGTGAGATACCACTCTGGTGAGGCTAGAATTCTAACTTGTTCCCGTTATCCGGGAGAAGGACAATTTCAGGTGGGCAGTTTGACTGGGGCGGTCGCCTCCTAAAAGGTAACGGAGGCGCGCAAAGGTTTCCTCAGGCTGGTTGGAAATCAGCCGAAGAGTGTAAAAGCAGAAGGAAGCTTGACTGTGAGACTGACAAGTCAAACAGGGACGAAAGTCGGCTTTAGTGATCCGACGGCACTGAGTGGAAGGGCCGTCGCTCAACGGATAAAAGTTACTCTAGGGATAACAGGCTGATCTCCGCCAAGAGTTCACATCGACGCGGAGGTTTGGCACCTCGATGTCGGCTCATCGCAACCTGGGGCGGTAGTACGTCCCAAGGGTTGGGCTGTTCGCCCATTAAAGCGGTACGTGAGCTGGGTTCAGAACGTCGTGAGACAGTTCGGTCCATATCCGGTGTAGGCGTAAGAGTATTGAGAGGAGACTTCCTTAGTACGAGAGGACCGGGAAGTACGCACCTCTGGTGTACCTGTTATCGTGCCAACGGTAAACGCAGGGTAGCCAAGTGCGGAGTGGATAACCGCTGAAAGCATCTAAGTGGGAAGCCCACCTCAAGATGAGTACTCTCATGGTGTTAAGCCAGTAAGGTCACGGGAAGACTACCCGTTGATAGGCTCTAGATGGAAGTCCAGTAATGGATGAAGTCGAGGAGTACTAATAGACCGAGGGCTTGACCTTTATTCTTCATTTTTCTTTCTCTTTTCTTGTGCAGTCTTCTGGGTTTCTTCTCAGCAAAACCCAAAAATCTTTCTTGGTGTCTTTAGCGTCATGGAACCACTCCGATCCCATCCCGCACTCGGTTGTGAAATGTGACAGCGGCGACGATACTCTGGGGGTTGCCCCACGGCACAATAGTCCGATGCCAAGTTCCTCTTTCTTCAAACCCCCCAACGAGTAGTTGGAGGGTTTCGCTTTTGGCGCTGATGGGCTGATGGAATGATAAACATGGATAGTTGGCAGAAATAGGGTTTTCTTTCCTGTGCCATTGCTTGATAATGGTGTTAGGAGATGGCTATATGGTTAACTTAGCGATTTTCGTTGATTTATTCCTAGATAGGTATAAAGACTGTGGTAATTCCAACCCTTAAGGCACCCAATCGTAATGGACGAGCAAGCATTATTGTGAATGCCAAGGTGAAGCAGGAGGGTCGCTTAATTGCGGCTTCCCCTGTGACGGAAAGAATGGTCAATGCTTTGAAGGAATCGATCGCCGGTTGTTCCCCGGAAACGATTATTGAGACAGTGGCGGTGGCTAGTTTATGGTCGGATCAGGCCCAGCAACAAACCCAAATGGGGGGGCGAATTTACTGCCCGTTGACAATTCAGTTACCCCATTGGTTGGATTTTCCGGGACAAAGTATCTACCAGGCATGTCAGGAAATTAATGCCCGCCGTCAGTGGGTGAGCCAACAGCTTAATTTGCCTTTGTGTAGTGATGATAATTGGTTGGGGGATCATTGGTTACCGATTATTGTGACGGTCAATGGTATACAATTCTTACCTCTAATTTATGAGGGGATGATGCCCAATGCCTATGAGATGGTGTCCTGGGATTTACCCCCCTACCAACGCTACCAAAGTAGTTTAGAGAATTTGGCCCAGGCTTTGCTCAAGGAGCTAAAGGCTCCGCCAGCGGTTTATTTGCTACAGTTTAGCCTTGCCCAAGGATTATTATTTGACCGCCTTTGGCCATTTCCAGCGGCGCCGGCCATTGCCACCATTAACCACGGCCACGCCAATCTGTACACTTACCATTGGTGTTGTTTAAATAATCTGCCCCTACCGACTGGTTTGGACGATCGCCAACCCCAACAATTACTGAGCCTTTGACCATGCCCCAACCCATTACCCCCCAACCAGGGCAGGAGTCGGTGTGGGACTATCCCCGTCCCCCCAGAGTTGAAGCTTCTAGCCAAAGGGTCGTGGTCGTTTGTGAGGGGATCACCATTGCCGACAGTTGCTTGACCCAACGGGTGTTAGAGACAAGCCATCCACCGGTTTACTACTTTCCTCGCCAGGATGTCCGGACTGAGTATCTGGATATATCTACTAGACATTCCTATTGTGAATGGAAAGGGGAGGCTGGTTATTATCATTTCAGTTTAGGCGATCGCCGGCGAGATAACGTGGCCTGGTTTTACCCCACTCCCAATCCCAGTTTTAGTGCTATCAAAGATTACATAGCCTTTTACCCCAGTAAAATGGATGCTTGCTATGTGCATGACGAATTGGTCACTGCCCAGCCAGGGGATTTTTATGGGGGTTGGATTACAACCAAAATTGTTGGCCCTTTTAAAGGAGGCATTGGCACTTGGGGTTGGCGATTAGCCAGTCGATGCAGGGGCTGGTTGCAGCGGAGAGCAATATTTCGTTAGATTACCGAAAAGCACCCGATTGCTGTTGCAATTAACCATGGCCAAGTCCCATTCTTCTGGTTTGACAGTGCGTTGGCACCATGCGTTGGCGGAAATTCCCCAACCCCAGTGGGACCGTTTAGCCGTCCCCCTACAAACCCCCTTTCTCGAATGGCATTGGCTCAATAACTTAGAAACTTCCGGCAGTGCTGTCCGTAATACTGGCTGGCAGCCTTGTCATCTGACTGTATGGCAGGGGGAAACTCTACTAGGAGCAGCGGCTTTATATCTTAAAGGCCATAGTTACGGAGAATTTGTTTTTGATCATCAATGGGCCGATTTGGCGCAACGACTGGGCATTGACTATTATCCAAAGTTGTTGGGTATGGCTCCCTTTACCCCCGCCGAAGGCTATCGTTTTTTAATTGACCCTGAAGCTAATGAATCTTTGGTCACCCAGATTATGGTGGAAGCCATCGACCATTTTTGCCAAACCAATCAAATTTCCGGCTGTAATTTTTTGTTTGTCGATCGCCAATGGCAAAAGCAAATGGAAAGTTTAGGTTTTACTAGTTGGTTGCACCATAGTTATATCTGGCAAAATCAAAATTTTCAAGATTTTGACGATTATTTGCAAATTTTTAATGCCAATCAACGGCGTAATATTAAACGAGAACGAAAAGCGGTGCAAAAGGCTGGCTTACGCATTCAAGTTTTACAAGGAAATCAAATTCCCCATCATTTTTTTCCTGCAATTTATCGTTTTTATAGTAATACCTGTGACAAATTCTATTGGGGTAGTAAATACCTCACTAAAAAGTTCTTTCAGTCTTTGTACGAAGATTACCGGGCTAGGGTAGTTTTGGTGCTAGCCTTTCCAGAGCATGATGATCAACATCCCGTTGGTTTATCTTTCTGTTTACGCAAAGGCGATCGCCTCTATGGTCGCTACTGGGGAAGCCTAGCAGATTATGATTGTCTGCACTTTGAAGCTTGTTATTACCAACCCATTCAATGGGCCATTGGGGAAAACATTCAACTATTTGATCCAGGGGCAGGGGGACGCCACAAACGCCGTCGAGGTTTTCCCGCCACAGCTAACTACAGTTTGCATCGTTTCTATCACCCCAAAATGCAACAAATTTTGCAAATCTACATCGATGAAATTAATGCCATGGAGCAGGCAGAAATTGATGCCATTAACCAGGATTTGCCCTTTAGTAGAAAGGAGGTTAGTTTGGCATTAGAACAATAAAAGCTGACTCAATTATCCTGCTCACAAGACTGACAAAATAGCTCTCTTCTATTGGGAGAGTATCATTTCTACCAAATCTTCTGGAGCTTTAGCAACTTGATAAAAAAGACAACAGCAGTGGAAGGCAAATTACTCCTAGGAGAAATTTGCCGAGTTGATAGTAAACCTTGATCAACTCAAATAGAGTTAGAATGCGGAACCCGGGACTTGAACCCGGAAGTCCTTACGAACACTAGAACCTGAATCTAGCGCGTCTACCAATTCCGCCAGTTCCGCTTGCGGTGGTTTTGCTTACCGAAAGACCATCATCCCCCAGGATTGACTGGAAGTCAACAGGCTTTTGTCAAGAAATAATAGCGGCTTAATTTTTTTGATACCATGGGGAACTGCCGACTTTTCCCCGGCCCTATCCCGAAATCACCATGGCATTAATCGTTCAAAAATTTGGCGGCACTTCCGTTGGCACTGTGGAGCGTATTCAAGCGGTGGCCCAACGCATTAAACGAACTGTGCAGGGAGGCAACTCCCTGGTGGTGGTGGTGTCGGCCATGGGAAAAAGCACCGATGTGTTAGTGGATTTAGCCCAACAGATTTCCCCCAATCCCTGTCGCCGGGAGATGGATATGTTACTTTCCACCGGGGAACAGGTATCCATTGCTTTGCTGAGTTTAGCCTTGCAGGAAATAGACCAGCCCGCCATTTCCCTCACCGGAGCCCAGGTGGGCATCGTCACCGAGGCCGAACATAGCCGGGCCCGCATTCTAGAAATTCGTCCCGATCGCCTGGAGCACCATTTAAGGGAAGGGAAAGTGGTGGTAGTGGCTGGTTTCCAGGGCATCAGTAGCGTAGAACATCTAGAAATTACTACCCTGGGACGGGGCGGCTCAGACACCTCTGCCGTGGCCCTGGCGGCGGCATTGAAAGCGGATTTTTGCGAAATTTACACCGACGTACCGGGTATTCTCACCACTGATCCCCGTTTAGTGCCGGAAGCCCAACTGATGGCGGAAATCACCTGTGACGAGATGTTGGAATTAGCCAGTCTGGGGGCGAAAGTACTCCATCCCCGGGCGGTGGAAATTGCCCGCAATTATGGCATTCCCTTGGTGGTGCGTTCCAGTTGGAGTGATGAACCGGGCACAAAAGTAGTGGCTCCCCCGGTGCAAAACCGTTCCCTGGTAGGGCTTGAAATTGCCAAGGCAGTGGATGGGGTGGAATACGACGCCGATCAAGCCAAAGTCGCTCTGTTGCGAGTGCCCGATCGCCCTGGGGTGGCATCAAAATTATTTCGGGATATTGCCCAACAACAGGTGGACATTGATTTAATTATTCAATCCATCCATGACGGCAACAGTAATGACATTGCTTTCACTGTTGTCAAAGATTTACTCAATACAGCGGAAGCCGTTACCAGCGCCATTGCCCCGGCCCTACGCAGTTACCCCGAAGCGGATCAGGAAGCGGAAATTATTGTCGAAAAAGGCATCGCTAAAATTGCCATTGCCGGAGCCGGTATGATCGGTCGTCCTGGCATCGCCGCCAAAATGTTCAAAACTTTGGCCGATGTGGGGGTCAACATTGAAATGATTTCCACTTCGGAAGTGAAAGTTAGTTGTGTTATTGATCAACGGGACGCAGACCGGGCGATCGCCGCTTTATCCAATGCTTTTGGGGTAACTTTATCTCCGCCGAAAAACCAAACGGACACTTCCCATTTACCAGCGGTGCGGGGGGTAGCCCTGGACCAAGACCAGGCCCAAATTGCCATTCGCCACGTACCCGATCGCCCTGGCATGGCAGCCCAACTGTTCACCGCCCTAGCAGAAGCCAACATCAGTGTGGACATGATTATCCAATCCCAACGCTGTCGCATTAATCAAGGCACCCCCTGCCGGGACATTGCTTTTATGGTGGCGGAAGGGGATAGCAGTCAGGCTGAGGCGATTTTGCAACCCCTGATCAAAGATTGGCTCGATGCGGCCATAGTTGTGAACAAAGCCATTGCCAAAGTCAGCATTGTCGGTTCCGGCATGATTGGCCATCCGGGGGTGGCGGCCCACTTCTTTGCTGCCCTGGCCCAGGAAAATATCAACATTGAAATGATTGCCACGTCGGAAATCAAAATCAGTTGTGTGGTGCCCCAGGATCGGGGAGTGGATGCTTTGAAAGCTGCCCACAGCGCCTTTAACTTAGCTGGCACGAAAACCGTCACTGTTCCAGCTTAGATCCTACTTTTCAAACACTCTTTAAAGGATTAAAAGAATATCTTTACTTTACGATTCACTTACCCTATCTATGAATGCTTTGAACTACTGGCTGAGCTGATCAGTCAAGTCGGAGTTCTGCTTACTTCTCGCCCCGTTAGCCAAAATACAAAATAACATTAACGTATAGTCTTAACCATTATTAGACGATTCAAATACAAATGACCAGAAATGTCCAGTTTGAAATCGCACTCTCCTTCGCAGGCGAAGATAGAGAATACGTTGATCGCGTCGCCAATCTTTTGCGTGAGGCTGGTGTAACTGTTTTCTATGACATTTTTGAAGAAGCCAATCTCTGGGGCAAAAACCTCTACGACTATCTTTCTGAGATTTATCAGGATAAGGCATTATTTACAATAATGTTCATTTCGGAACACTATTCAAGAAAGATGTGGACAAACCACGAACGGCAGGCAATGCAAGCTCGGGCCTTCCAAGAGCACCAGGAGTACATTCTTCCTGCACGCTTTGATGAAACCCCTATTCCGAGCGTCCTCCCAACAGTTGGCTATATTTCACTTCGAAGCAAGACACCCGAGGAATTCGTCGAAACAATCAAGCAAAAACTTATCGCTACTGGAAGAACAGTGCCATCCGCTTCGCTCAGGCGGGACTTCTTCACATTTGAAACCATTCTACGGCGTGAGCCAATCCATGCCACAGTCACCGTTATTGACTCCTCAGAGAAGCCGGTCGCATCCGCAATCGTTGTAGCAATCGCAGACAACAACACAACTAAGCAAGCTCAAACAGATCACTCAGGCATTGCCAAACTTGACATACCAACACGTCGGAAATACCAGTTGTTAGTCGCACATCCACAGTATCCCGGATCCATAGTTTCAACTTGGGATCCAGGATATGATATTCGAATAGTTGTGACTACAGTAGAGAATACAGGCTCAGTAATCTGCCATAGTACCTGCCACATTCCGGGTTTAGAGGGCCGCCTTAATCCAATACTCGATACCGGCTTTCGTAAGTATCTGTACGCCGACAACATCGCTATCGACGGCGGCAAACAACAACCGGCACACTTCGAGATAGACTCCCCAATTGAATTAGAAGACTCGAACGGCCTAGTTATGCTAGTGCGGGTACTTCACATACAGGGCAGAACATCGCTCATCCAATATGTACGACCCTGCAACGCCTAACGCGCCTTGCACGATTTTTTGGAAATTTGCCCGAGTTTTGGTTAAATGCACAACATTCAGTCGATTTATGGGATGTGGCCCAGGCAAGTGAGGAAGATATTTCCAAAATTCGGCCACTCAACGTTGTCTGATTTTTTCATTGCCTTCATGCCAAAATTTAGGGAGTGGTTTATCCACAAACCTTTTTCCTGCGACTTAAACCTTTCCGTTTTTCCATCACCATGACCCACACCGCCGTTGCCAATCCGCTCCTTCAAGGCCGGGACTTGCCTGCCTTTGACAAAATTCAACCCACCGATGTGGAGCCCGCAGTGACTACCCTGGTGCAGGAATTAGAAGCCCAATTAACTGAGTTAGAAAAATCTGTGCAGCCCACCTGGGAAGGATTGGTGGAACCTCTGACGGCCCTGGAAGAAAAACTGAGTTGGACCTGGGGCACCGTTTCCCATTTGATGGGGGTGAAAAATAGCCCCGAATTGCGCCATGGCTTTGAACAAGTGCAACCGTTAGTGGTAGGTTTCATTAGTCGGTTGGGGCAGAGTCGTCCCCTTTATGAAGCCTTTGTGGCCCTGCGGGATAGCGCTGAATGGGGAAATCTAGAACCAGCCCAGCAACGGATTGTGGAAAGTAATATCCGGGAAGCGGAACTAGGGGGCGTAGGTTTAACGGGGGAAAAACGGGACAGGTTTAACGCCATTCAATTGGAATTAGCGGAACTGGCCACCAAATTTTCCAATAACGTGTTGGATGCCAGCCAAGCGTTTGAGTTGAAACTGACCACCAAGGAAGAAATTGCCGGCTTGCCACCGAGTTTATTGGCTTTAGCCGCCCAAACTGCCCAACAGAAAGGGGAAGACAATGCTACTCCCGAGGAGGGCCCCTGGCTAATTACCTTGGACTATCCTAGCTATCTTCCTTTTATGAAATATAGCCAACGGGAGGATCTGCGGGAAAAGGTTTACCGGGCGTTTATTCGTCGGGCAGCGGATGGGCAGTGGGATAACCATCCCTTAATTGAGAGAATTTTGGCGCTACGGTTGGAAAAAGCCCAGTTGCTAGGTTTTGAAACCTATGCAGAGTTAAGTTTGTCCCGCAAAATGGCCCCCAATGTGGCCGCAGTGGAAAAACTGTTGGAGGAGTTACGGGTTCCCAGTTATAAGGCGGCGGAGCAGGAATTTGCCG
This sequence comes from Synechocystis sp. IPPAS B-1465, assembly GCF_003015225.1. Lineage (GTDB taxonomy): Bacteria > Cyanobacteriota > Cyanobacteriia > Cyanobacteriales > Microcystaceae > Synechocystis. Next base: position 3,338,265 of record NZ_CP028094.1, read on the forward strand.
ATCTACAGAAATTTGCTGGGGTGGAAGAGCTACACCATTGGGATACGGCCTATTGGTCAGAACGGCAACGGGAACAGGAATTTGATTTTGATGCGGAGGCTCTGCGGCCCTATTTCCCCCTACCCCAGGTACTGGAAGGATTATTTGCCTTGGCTAAGCGACTATTTGGGGTCACCATTCAAGCCAGTGAAGAAGAGGTTCCTGTTTGGCACCCGGATGTGCAATTTTTCCGAGTGTTGGATGAATCGGGCACGGCGATCGCCAGTTTTTATTTAGATGCCTACAGTCGGCCGGCGGAAAAACGGGGCGGTGCCTGGATGGCGGATTGCTTAAACCGGGGTCAGGAATTAATCAATGGGCAAAAATCCCTACGTTTGCCAGTAGCTTATCTAATTTGTAACCAAACGCCGCCGGTGGGGGATCAGCCCAGCCTGATGACTTTTTACGAAGTGACTACCCTGTTCCATGAATTTGGCCATGGGTTGCAGCATTTACTAACCACCGTTAATTACAGCGGTGCGGCGGGCATCAATAATGTGGAATGGGATGCGGTGGAACTGCCCAGTCAGTTTATGGAAAATTGGTGCTATGACCCCACCACCCTGTTTAGTTTGGCCAAGCATTACCAAACCGGGGAGACTTTGCCCCAGGCGGAATACGAAAAAATCCTCGCCACCCGCAACTTTATGACCGGCTCTGCCATGCTCCGGCAGATTAACTTCAGCCTGCTGGATTTAGAACTACACCACCGTTACCGTCCCGACGGCCCGGAAACCATTGAGCAAATTGGCGATCGCCTGGCGAAAATCACCACCATTTTGCCTCCCCTGCCGGAAAATGCTTTCCTCTGCTCCTTTGGCCACATCTTTGCCGGGGGCTATGCCGCCGGTTACTACAGCTATAAATGGGCGGAAGTACTCAGTGCCGATGCCTTTGCCGCCTTTGAGGAGGTGGGCTTAGACAATGAAGCTGCGGTGCAAACTACGGGTAAACGTTTTCGAGAAACGGTGTTGGCCTTGGGGGGAAGCTTAGCGCCCGCAGTGGTCTTTGAAAAATTCCGGGGGCGACAACCGCAAACTGCTCCGCTGTTGCGTCATAACGGTTTGTTACCCAGTGCAACCTGATCAATTGCCCGATTGATGAATTGAGCAATGAACCCTAGCAACTCCCCTATCTCCCCGACTTAGCCATAGGATTCGGTGGAGTTGGGGGTTCAAGGTATAATTCTGAATACTATTGGGAATAGCCTAAATTACAGTGTCCATTCAACTCGGTATCATCGGCGGTGGAGTAATGGCTGAAGCCATCCTGGCCCGCTTAATCGCAGAAAAGACCTATGCCCCAGAAGAAATAATTGTGGGGGAGCCCCACGGTGCCCGGCGGGATTATCTCCAAAAAACCTATCAAGTTCGGGTTTCCCCCGATAACCAAGAGGCGGCTAATGTTTCTGAAGTGCTGCTGTTGGCCGTCAAACCCCAGGTGCTAGACCGGGTGCTAGCCAGTTTAGCAGGAGGAGCCAATCGTCCCCTGGTAATTTCCATTTTGGCCGGGGTTTCTCTGCAAAGAATTCAAAAGGGTTTTCCCGACCATGCCATCATCCGGGCCATGCCCAATACCCCCGCCACCGTTGGGGCCGGTATGACGGCGATCGCCGCGAATAAAATGGTGGAGCCGGATCAGTTGGCTAAGGCTAAGGCCATCTTTTCGGCGGTGGGCAATGTGGTGGAGGTGCCGGAAAATTTAATGGATGCGGTGACGGGGGTTTCCGGTTCGGGACCGGCCTACGTAGCTTTGATGATCGAAGCCCTGGCCGATGGTGGTGTTTTGGCCGGATTACCCAGGGCGATCGCCCAAAAATTGGCTTTGCAAACAGTGTTGGGCACAGCGGAGTTAATCAAGGAAACGGAGGAGCACCCTGCCCAGATTAAAGATAAAGTTACCAGTCCGGGGGGCACCACCATTGCTGGGGTAGCGGTATTGGAGAAGATGGGTTTTCGTTCCGCCATCATCGAAGCAGTGCGGGCGGCCTATCGCCGTTCCCAGGAATTGGGCAAAAAATAAATGGACAACGGAATTTAATGCAGCGCTTGATGCAAACTTTTCAAACTAGGCAAATCGAACATCAAAGCATCGTCGGGGTTAACTTCTGTGAAATGGTGTACTAGCAATAGGCCCACAATGGTCCAGGTTTGGTAGGAACGGGATTGTTGCCCGACCCAAAAGCCCGTGGGGCCATCAAAATATTCAGCCCATTTATGCTTGGGCAAACGGCGCAAAAGCACCTCATAGTTATTGCGAATTAGGTTCCCCATTTCCGCATACTCCACCGTGCCGTAGTTGGAATGGCAGCTATGGCGGAGCACCGCCACCACCAGAAACCAAAATAAACAGGGCCAATGGCCGGCGTTGTGGTAGCACCAGGGTAAATTTTTGCGGTCAAAGCCGGTTTTACTGCGCCAATCGTCATCTTTGAGGGGGGGATGGCAAATCCTCAGGGGCATTTGGGCACATAACTCCCGCTGATTATTTAATACCAAACGGAAAAAGGAACGTTGCTGGGCCAAGCTAGTGACATCGAAAATTGCCCCCAAGCAATTACCCAGGGAGAAAAAGCGAAAATCGGGGCGACCCGTGCGGATATTGCCGATTAAATAGCCTCCCCGATCGCCGAGCCAATCCTGGAGCCAGTTGGGAATGGTTTCTGTGTGGACATTATGTTCGTTGCTGGCTTCTTCACCGTACTGTTCCGTGGGACGGCGGCGGAGAGCTTGGACAATATTGCAATTAATCCAATAATGCTTGAGCAGATAGGTGCGGAGTTTTTTGAGCCAATCCACACTCAGGTTAAATTGATGACTCTGCTCCATCGTGAAGCTGTCAAAAGGATGGTCTTTATTGCTGCAATAACCCTTCGCCTTGAGGTCGATTAACAGTAACCCCGCCGCACTTTTCAGGGCTCCGTAGAGCAGGGTTTGGATTTCCAACGGCGCTCCCCACACATCCATGGGGCGGTCAATCATAAAGGCCCCGTCGGGCACAAACAAAGTGGGTGCATCCCGAAAGACTGGATGGAGAATGAGGTTTAAAAACTTTTGTAGCCCCAATTGCACATGGGTTTGTCTAGCCCAGGCTTCATTGCCGGTTCTTTGCACGTAGTAATAGGCCAAAATAGGCCACCAGAGGGACGCATCCACCGAGCAAACTCGACCGATCGCCCGTTGGCCATAGTCTGCCTTGAGTTCATGGTTTTCCGTTTCCACAAAACTAGTGGGAAAAATGCCGTAGGTGGGAAAGCCCTTACTTTGGAGGGTGAGGCAAATTTCCAAAAAGTTTTGGACAATTTCCGTTTCATTTTGCAGTAACAAGAAGATCATCACCGGCACATTGTCCCGAATGAAAACTTCCGTATAGTTCAAATCATGGTGATCCGATTGGGGAATGGCCGCCACCGTCCCCACGTATTGCCCATTGATTTTGACCATGGCTTTTTCGTAGAGCAAACGGCGGGCCTGGTCTAGGATTTGTTGAGCCTGGGGGGATTTCATAGCAAAAGATTAGGATTAATCTATGGGTCAAACTTAATTTTCCTGAACTAGTCTGACGATGTAAAGCATTTGGTTTGCTAGGCTGACAGATAGTAGGGTTCTAGCTCGTTCCCTCAATATCCAATATCCCAACACTGGCAGATTTTTACCCGGCTTTCCCTGAAACTGGTGGATCAGGGGATTTTTAAAATTTACCCTAGGCCGACAGATGGGCGATCGCCACATTGCCAATGGAGCTATCAAAACTAACATTGAGCAATGTTTGCCAACGGGCTAAAATTTCCTGTTCTCCCCTACGGTTAATGTCATCCAAAATGATGGTGCTGTGGGGTGCCAATTGCGGTTGGAAAAAAGGCACTGCAGGAAACCGGGAATATTGAATGTCTTCTCGGTAGGCGGGCGGTCCATCTACTAACAGGCAATCAATGGTTTTGCTAGCGGGCAACTGGTGACGGATCTTCTGGCGATCGTACCACTGTCCATTGTCCAAGGCCAGTTCGCAGGGTTCCAAGGGGGCATGGATGAGCTGGACATAGGTGGTCAACTCTTCCCTCGCCAATGCATCATGCAAAAAATTTAACCAATCCAAATTATTTTCGATACAGTGGAGTCGGCCCTGCAAACCATTGCGACGAAATAAACGGGCAATGTACAACGTAGATACTCCACCACCACATTCCACAATGGATAGATGTTTACGAATTAAAATCGTGTTGAGAATTTGTACCAATCCACTGGGGCGGAGGGCATAGCCACTCCAAGGCAAATAGTTGCCTGTCAACGGAGCCAAGTACTGCATGGCCAAGCTATCTTCCCAAATTTCTTGCAATCTTTGGTGGTCTGTTTCTGGAGGCAGGAAAGAAGGATTGGGCATACAGATTAATTACAAAAATCAGATTAAAGCTTGAGGTTAACATTCGTTTGGTATTCTGTCATATGGTTCCGGCTCAACATCGGGAACCTTAGACAAAATCGCTTCATACTTTAACCGACTACCTCTTGTAGCTCTTTCTTTAAGATAATTTTCAGTCATTAAAGCAGAGACTTTTTCGGCGATCGCACTAGATATAAATTGGTCTATGGAAATTCCATCACGAGTGGCAAGGTCAGACAAGCTTTTGTGTAATGAGTCAGGAATTTGAACTTGAACAATACTCATGGCAACTTTCCTATTACGCGTAAAAACTCTGAAGGCTCCAGGACATTTAACCCAAACTGCTCTACGCCGACAAAATCACGAGCGTTATAGGTGATTATAGTCTGACAGCCCGCTTTGACGGCAAGCTCTAACACCATTTCATCTTTGGGATCACGTAGGAAAGGTCGCCAAAGAAAGAAAATTTCATGTCGTATTCCTACTGCACAGTAGAAATCAATTAATTCACCAACTTCTTCAGAACTCAAGTAAAGGTTCGGCAATTCCCGTAGTAAAACTTCTTCGTATTCGAGCAGTAAAGGGACTGACAAGTGCATGTCAAATTGCTCTGTACCAACCAGGGTAAGTAACCTAAACGAACTACCACGCCTAGACCTTAATCCAGCAATAATAGCTTGTTTGCAAAGTTGTATTTTGCCCCCTAAATCCCCCAATACTGGGGGACTTTTAATACTTTCCCCCCAAACTTGGGGGGCTAGGGGGGCATTTAAAACAGACTCTAACGACTTGGGGTAATGACATTAAAAACTGGAAAACAATTCATATCAATAAGTCTCAACTCTATCACGGCAAGAGTGGAGTACGGTTTGAAGCCCATTCCAGCACTTTATCATCAAATTTAATCAGGGGTTAAACAGCGATCGCCCCCTCAGAGTCACTGGGCAAGTTGGGATAGTTCACTGTAGTTGGGCTTAAAATCAAAGGCAGTTTACTTACCGCTGGAGCAAGCCATGGAAGGGCAGTCAATCGAACTAGAACTAAGTGTCATGGCAATGCCGGAGTTAATCGACAGTACTGAAGCAGGCCATACCGCCGGGGTGAAAACTGATTCCAATCCCCAGGCGATCGCCCAAGACCGTCGTTGGACCATTGACGACAGCGAAAACCTCTACCGCATCACTGGTTGGGGGGAACCTTACTTTTCCATTAATGCGGCCGGCCATGTGACCGTTTCTCCCCAGGCTGACCATGGGGGAGCGTTGGATTTGTACGAACTGGTTAAGGGTTTGAGGCAAAGAAATATTGGCTTGCCTTTACTGTTGCGCTTTTCTGATATTCTGGCTGACCGCATCAATCGCCTCAATGCGGCCTTTGCCCGGGGCATTGCCCGTTACCGCTATCCCAACACCTACCGGGGGGTTTATCCCATTAAGTGCAACCAGCATCGCCACATTGTGGAATCCCTGGTGCGCTACGGCACTCCCTATAATTTTGGCTTGGAAGCCGGTTCTAAACCGGAGTTGATGATTGCCCTGGCTATGCTCCAACCCCAGGAGAACCCAGAGCCGGATCAACAAAATCAGCCTTTACTAATTTGTAATGGTTATAAAGACCGGGAATATATTGAAACCGCCTTGCTAGCCCGTCGTCTGGGGCATCGGCCGATTATTGTGGTGGAGCAGGTAGCGGAGGTGGCCTTGGCCATCGAAATTTCCAGCAATCTGGGCATTAAGCCAATTTTGGGGGTACGGGCCAAACTGAGTACCCAGGGCATGGGCCGTTGGGGCATTTCCACTGGCGATCGGGCTAAATTTGGTTTAACCATCCCGGAAATGTTGACGGCGATCGAGCAACTGCGCCGAGCTGATATGTTGGACAGTCTGCAATTGCTCCATTTTCACATCGGTTCCCAGATCTCTTCCATCTCTGTGATCAAAGAAGCGATGACGGAAGCCAGCCAAATTTTTGTCCAGTTGGCCAAGCTGGGGGCCAATATGCGCTACCTGGATGTGGGGGGCGGACTAGGGGTGGACTACGACGGTTCCAAAACCAATTTTTACGCTTCCAAAAATTACAACATCCAGAATTACGTTAATGATGTGATTTCGGCAGTGCAGGATGCCTGTGTGGCCGCTGAAGTGCCCTGTCCTGTGCTGATTAGTGAAAGCGGCCGGGCGATCGCCAGCCATCAGTCAGTACTCATTTTTGATGTTGTGGCCACCAATGACATTAATCCCCCCTTGCCTAAGGTGAAGGGCAAAGACCATGCCATTTTGCGTAATTTGATGGAAACCTGGGAAACCATTACGGTGGATAATTACCAAGAGGCGTACCATGATGTGGAACAGTTTAAAACTGAAGCCATTAGTTTATTTAACTTTGGTTATTTAGGTCTGAAAGAAAGGGCTAAAGCAGAGGAGCTTTATTGGGCTTGTTGCCGCAAGATTTTACAAATTTGCCGTCAGCAAGAATACGTCCCCGATGATTTGGAAAATTTGGAAGTTAACTTGGCTTCTATTTACTACGCCAATATGTCGGTGTTTCAGTCGGCCCCGGATTCCTGGGCGATCGATCAACTTTTCCCGATTATGCCCATCCACCGTTTGGATGAAGAACCCACCCAGCGGGGCATTCTGGCGGATATTACCTGCGACAGTGATGGCAAAATTGACCAATTTATTGACCTGCGGGATGTCAAATCAGTATTGGAATTGCATCCTTTAATAGAAGTGCATCAGCCAGGGACTCCCCCCAGGGTGGAACCCTATTATTTGGGCATGTTTTTGGTGGGGGCTTACCAAGAAATTATGGGTAATTTACATAATTTATTTGGGGACATCAATGTGGTGCATATTCAGATGAATCCGAAAGGTTACCAAATTGAACATTTAGTGAGGGGGGATACCATCGCCGAAGTGTTGGGCTATGTGCAGTACGATCCCGAAGATTTGCTGGAAAATATGCGCCGCTACTGTGAACAGGCCATGGAAGATAAACGTATGAGCTTGGAGGAAGCCCAATTATTGCTGGAAAATTACGAGCGCAGTTTGTTGCAATACACCTACCTCAAGCCCACTTCAGGCATCCACACCAGCTAAATTGACGATGGTGGGGAATGGTAGAGCATTACAAAATATTCAAATCTCCTGTTCTCAATTCAGAACAAATTCGCCTCTTTGCCTATTTGCTTAAGCGCTTATGGGGCAGGAACTGGTTATCAAAATTGGGTCTGGCCTGACTAGGGGGTTGGGCAGTGGCCGAGTCAGCGATGGGTCGCGGGGCTTCGGGATTGGCCACTGGAATGGTGGTGGTGGTATTGCCACTAGAATTAGCCGGAGGCATGAGGTTAGCGGCCGTATCAGAAGAGGCTGGAGTTTCCGTGGTAGCTACTTCTTCCGTTACCTGAGTTGTTTCCGTTGTCCCACCCGGTTCCGTTTGTGCTGTGGTGGTTTCTTCAATAACGGCAATGTTCGTAGTGCTTTCTGTTGGGGCGATCGCCGTGGGGGTTTCTTCGGTGGGGACTTTGGTATCAGGGCCGCCATTGTTAGCAGTAGCCTGGGGGTTGGGGGCAGTGGTTTCCACCAGGTAGGATTCCCCTAATTTTTCCGGGCCAATGAAAATGGGTTCAAAGGCAACTTCTCCCCGGATGCTCAGCACGGTGCCTTTACGGGGTAATTGGCGATCGGTTTTGACCCAGACCCGTCCGGTTTTATCTTGAATTTGGTAAGCACCCCCTTCCAAAAATGGGGCCACATTAACCACAATGCCCTGGATATTCACCGTCCGTTGATTGGAAATTTCCTCCAGTTTGGCAATGTCCAAATATTCCTGGGCCATGCCAAAGGGATTGATGGGGCTACAACTTACCATCCAGCCACTCAGGAACAGGGGAAAGAATAGTTTTCGACTTACCCAGGATAGCTTGGCAGTCATTGTCGCCCTCACAATCAATAGCTTCTCGACCACCATACTAGCCTATCCCGTTAATAATCCCGGAGCCTGATTATGCCACCCCTAGGACATGGCCAGCATTCTCTGGATCGGTTTCAGAGCCGCCGCCATGGTGGCCTCCGGTAAGGTAATCTCCGGCGATCGCCGTTGCATAGCCCAGTAGAGTTTTTCCAAAGTATTCAAACGCATATAGGGACACTCATTGCAGTCGCAATTGCTGTTATTGGGCAGGGGAATGAATTGCTTAGAGGGGGAAAGCTTTTCCATTTGGTGAATAATGCCCGGCTCCGTACCAACGATAAATTCTTTGCCCTGGGATTTACCCGAATAATTCAGTAACGCTGTGGTGGAGCCGATAAAATCTGCATGGCGCAGAATGGCTTTTTCACATTCAGGATGGGCAATGATTTCCGCCTGGGGATATTGAGTTTTCAGCTCCAGCAAACGCCGTTCCGAAAAGGTTTCATGGACAATGCAACTACCCTGCCACAACACCATTTCTCGCCCCGTTTGCTCCATAACGTAACGACCTAAATTGCGATCGGGGGCAAAAATTATCTTCTGATCCGGCGGCAATTGTTGAACAATTTTCACCGCATTAGAACTGGTGCAAATAATATCGCTCAGGGCTTTAATTTCCGCTGTGCAATTAATGTAGCTAATCACCAAATGGTCAGGGTGGCGTTGCTTAAACTCGGCAAATTCCCGGGGGGGGCAACTGTCGGCCAAGGAACAGCCGGCCTCTAAATCCGGCAAAAGTACCAACTTATGGGGATTAAGAATTTTGGCCGTTTCCGCCATGAAATGCACCCCGGCAAAAACGATTACATCGGCATCGGTGCTGGCCGCCTGTTGGGATAACCCCAGGGAGTCCCCTAAATAATCAGCAATGTCTTGGATGGCCGCTTCTTGGTAATAGTGGGCCAAAATCACCGCATTCAATTCCTTTTTCAGACTCTGAATGGCTCCCACTAAATCACGGGGCAGGGTTTCTTGGGGCGGGGCAACGGCGGTGAACACTATGTTTCGGCTCCTGGAATATTTATAGTTAAAACTACCATAAATATTTTATCATAAAAATCAGTGGGGCATGGGCCAGCGCTTCATCTAGGCTAGGATAACCACTGACCCAGGGGCAGTCGGGAGAGCAAGGTAATCACCCCAAAGCCCAGCAAAATTGTGCCGCTGAGGGGATTGAGCCAACCGGACCATTGCCGCAGTTGCAATAACCGCTTTAAACTGCCAGCAAACAGGCCAACTAAAATAAGCGGGGCAACGTAACCAACGGTATAGGCCAACAAGAGACCACTACCCAGTAACAAATCTTGGCGACTGGCGACCCAAGCTAGCAAGCTGGCCAACACAGGGGTGCTACAGGGAGAGGCGATTAGCCCAAAAGTTAGTCCGGCCAATAGGGCCCGCAAAGCCGGGGGAAAATCGTCTTTGATCCAATCCGTTGCCCCTAAACTGGGAAACTGCAGGGGTAATAATTCCAACAGGTTTAATCCCATTAAAATAGCCACCAAACTCACCAAAATCGGTAAACCTAGCCCAATTTGTCCATAAATTTTTCCCAAAGCCGCTGCCCCCAGCCCCAAGCTAGCCAAAGTAATGGCCAACCCCAGGGCAAACCAGAGGGATTGTCTCAAAGATTGCAGGCGATCGCCTTCCGTGGTCCCGCCAATGTAGGCAATGGTGAGGGGGAGCAGGGACAGTAAACAGGGGGTCAAACTAGTGACTAGCCCCGCTAGTAGGATGATCAGTAAACTAAGGGGAGTTAGTTGTCCCAGTTGTTCCACCACTAGGCGATCAGCCCATTGCTGGAGAAAAAAAAGCTGATTTTGCAGAGATTGCCACATTACACAGTTGCCCAAAAAGCCAAAAATAAGTCTGAAATTTGCCGGCTGCCATTTCGCCCCTGGTTTATTGGCGGGGTCAAACCAGAGGAAAGATTAACACTTCTCCGACAATGCTAAGCAATTCCCAGCCATCTTGCCAAAGCTCATCGTCCTAAAGTTAGACATTCCCCCCCTGCCCCTCAATGGAGAGCAGATAATAGAATTCTGTGAAAGTGGGTTTCCGGACGGCGATCGCCTAGATGGAGTTTGTTATGGTGGTATTGGTTTTGTTGTAAAGAGGAATAATGATGAGAGCTTTTGAGGTAATGGCCACAGTTAAAGATTCCAAACAATTGCTCTTGGATAGTGATTTGCATTGGAATACCAGCCGAGTCAAGGTGATTATTTTGGAATCAGATGAATTGGCATCAAAAGGAAGTGAGTTTGATCCTGATGACACGCCTGTCGAAGAAATTAAGGTGAGTTTGAGGAAGGCATTAGAGGAATATAAACAAGGAAAAAGAATTCCAGTAGAAAATATGTGGGAGGGAATTGATGTCGAATAATCTCCATTTAGTCAATATCGACTTCACCCCCGAATATAGGAGAAGTTTAAAATATTTAGCCAAGAAATATCGAAATATTCGTTCTGATGTTCAGCCCATTATTGAGGCTTTGCAAAAAGGCGTCATTAGTGGTGATCGCCTGGCAGGGTTTGGCTCTGATATTTACGTCTATAAGCTTAGAATTAAGAATAGTAATATTCAGAAAGGGAAAAGTTCTGGCTACCGATTAATTTATTTACTCGAATCAGAAAACAGTATTTTGTTGTTAACCATTTACAGTAAAGCTGAACAAGAAGATATTGCCGCTAGTGACATTAATTCAATTTTAGGGGAGTACTCCATAGAAGACTAAAAGGGAGATCACTGCTATTAAATTTTTCTGACGCCACGCCCCAAACCGTTTGTCGGTAACTTATCCTGTTCCCCTGCATAAAATAGAATATTCACCGTTGACCATGAACTAATATTGCCGGAGAGAGAACCATCCCATGTTGCAAGCCTACCGTCGCCACGTTGCCGATCGCCAAAAGTTAGGCATTCCCCCCCTGCCCCTCAACGCCCAGCAGACTACTGAACTATGTGAACTGCTAAAAAATCCCCCCGAAGCGGAAAAAGAGGAATTGATGATGTTATTGCGGGATCGGGTTCCCCCTGGGGTGGACGAGGCGGCCTATGTCAAAGCGGGTTTCCTCACGGCGATCGCCAAAGGCGAAGTAACCTGTCCATTAATCAGCGGCCAAGGGGCGGTGGACTTATTAGGAACCATGATCGGCGGATATAATGTTCAATCCTTGATCGAACTGCTCAAGTCAAAAGATACCAACATTGCCAGTGCGGCAGCCACAGCCCTGAGCAAAACCCTGTTAGTCTTTGATGCCTTTAATGACGTACTCCATTTGAGTGATACCAACGGCTACGCCAAACAAGTAATTGATGCTTGGGCCGAAGGGGCTTGGTTTATCAACAAACCAGAAGTGCCGGAAAGAATTACGGTAACGGTATTTAAAGTGCCTGGGGAGACAAATACTGATGATCTGTCTCCTGCTCCCCATGCCACCACCCGACCGGACATTCCCCTCCATGCCCTGGCCATGCTGGAAGCAAAAATGCCAGAAGGGTTAGGGACTATTGCCGAACTCAAACAAAAGGGCCATCCAGTAGCCTATGTGGGCGACGTAGTGGGAACGGGATCTTCCCGTAAATCTGCCATCAACTCCGTGCTCTGGCACATTGGCACAGACATTCCCTTTGTGCCCAATAAACGGGCCGGGGGTTACATTCTGGGCGGAAAAATCGCCCCCATCTTTTTCAACACTGCTGAAGATTCCGGTGCCTTACCCATTGAGTGCGATGTTAACCAACTCAACACCGGCGATGTAATCACCATTTACCCCAGGGAAGGCAAAATCACCAACAAAGCGGGGGAAACCATCACCACTTTCCAACTGAAACCGGAAACCATTTTGGATGAAGTGCGGGCCGGAGGTCGTATTCCCCTGCTCATCGGCCGGGCTTTAACTGATAAAACCAGGGAAGCCCTAGGATTATCACCTTCTCCTCTGTTTGTGCGCCCCACGGCCCCAGCAGATACCGGCAAAGGGTTCACCCTCGCCCAAAAAATGGTGGGCAAAGCCTGCGGCGTACAAGGTATTCGTCCCGGCACTTCCTGTGAACCAATTATGACCACAGTGGGTTCCCAAGACACTACTGGCCCCATGACCAGGGATGAGTTGAAGGAACTAGCTTGCCTTGGCTTTAACGCCGATCTGACTTTGCAAACCTTCTGTCACACCGCTGCCTACCCCAAACCAGTTGATATTAAAACCCATAAAGATTTACCGGACTTTTTCTCCACCCGGGGCGGTGTTGCTCTGCGGCCTGGGGATGGCATCATTCACTCCTGGCTCAATCGGATGCTATTACCGGACACCGTTGGTACCGGGGGCGACTCCCACACCCGTTTTCCCCTAGGAATTTCCTTTCCGGCCGGCTCTGGTCTGGTGGCCTTTGCCGCAGCCTTGGGGGTAATGCCGTTGGATATGCCGGAATCGGTGTTGGTCAAATTCACAGGGGAATTGCAACCGGGGGTCACCCTGCGGGACATTGTCAATGCCATTCCCTGGGTGGCAATGCAACAGGGCAAACTCACCGTGGGCAAAGGGGACAAGGTTAATGTGTTTAACGGTCGGATCATGGAAATGGAAGGATTACCGGATCTGAAAGTCGAGCAGGCGTTTGAGTTGACCGATGCCACCGCTGAACGCTCCTGTTCCGGTTCCACCATTAAGCTGAGCGAAGAAACTGTGGCGGAATATCTACGCTCCAATGTGGTGCTGATGAAAAATATGATTGCCCGGGGTTATCAGGATGCCCGTACTCTGTTGCGTCGCATTGCCAAAATGGAGGAATGGTTAGCTAATCCCAGTTTGATGAGTGGGGATGCTGATGCGGAATATGCCGATGTTATTGAAGTCAATCTGGATGAAATCAAGGAACCCATTGTGGCGGCCCCCAACGATCCCGATAACGTTAAATTAATGTCGGAATGTGCCGGGGATGTGATCCACGAAGTGTTTATTGGTTCCTGCATGACCAATATCGGCCATTACCGGGCCGCCGCCAAAATCCTCGAAGGAGCTGGTACGGTCAAAGGTCGCCTCTGGATTTGTCCCCCCACTCGCATGGATGAACAACAGTTACGGGAAGAAGGGATATATGGCATTTTTGCCGCCGCCGGGGCCCGTACGGAAATGCCCGGTTGTTCCCTCTGCATGGGCAACCAAGCCCGGGTGGAAGATGGGGTAACAGTCTTTTCGACCTCTACCCGTAATTTCAACAACCGCATGGGTAAAGGAGCCCAGGTTTATCTCGGTTCCGCTGAGTTAGCCGCAGTTTGTGCCCTCCTCGGCAAAATTCCCACAGTGGAAGAATATCTGGCGATCGTCTCCGAAAAAGTTGCTCCGTTTGAAGGCGAACTTTACCGCTACCTCAATTTCAATGAGATTGATAATTTCGAGGACTTCGGCCGAGTCATTCCCCTAGACCAAATGCCCAAGATTGAGGATATTTTGGGAATGCCAGTGGGAGCTAAGTAAGCCGTAAAATTATGGTGGGCCTTTTATGGCTCACCTTAATTTTGACTATTCATTTAATTCACCCCTTATCATCACCGAAGCAGAATATTTTATTACCAGGAAAGGATTTTATTTCGTCTTGAAACAAAGCTTCTCCAAAGCATAGACACAATCACTGTATTGGGGAGACTGAAGATTTTCTGTGTAGTCCTTAAGTCTGGCTCAAATTTTCTAACTATCCCAATTTTAAATGGACAACGCGACAATCACTGCAATTGCTACAGGACTACTAGTCGTGGTCGGGATTGCCCAAATCGGCATCTTGACCTCACAAAACCGCCAAACTCGCCTGGCATTAGTGTCAGAGTACTGGAAACGCTGGCACAATTCTAAGGATTACTGGGGACGGATAATATTTGTTGGACGAGAACTTGATGAATACTACCAAGTGCTTAATCAGAAGGAGCTAAGGGAGCTTTGCGATCTATTGAAGGAAGTGAGATCTGACGCACCGACTATTTGGGCTTTGGAAAGTATTCGTGTCGTGTCTGGAATACTGGGAGACGTTTCGATGAGAATTCTTCAAGGACAATTGGATGTATCTGACGCATATCCAATATTTGGAACTAGTTTACTCCGTCATAGTCTCCCTCTACGAAAGCTTCTCGATTCAAGTTATCAAGATAGGCATTTTGATCCCGGAATATCTGAAAGTCATAAGGAGGTGCGGAGAGAGTTGCAGCACTGGTTAATCTACCATAATGGTTTGCGGCGCCGATGCTTGATTCTTCTCGATCTATTGTGGGCCGAGGCAGTCAGGCTTGAAGATTTGCCGCCACAAGATATTGAGAGTGCCGCAGAAGCTAAGAAGCAGACAGGTTCAAGAAATAGATCTAGACTTTTCCGAGAAGCGCTTCGTTTAAACGGACTGTTTCGGTTCTTCTTTGCGTGGCAACTGTCTAGGTTTCTACTCCACGCAGAATACAAATCCATTTGGAACTGGAATGGAATCAGCAAGAAGCGTTTGAAGAATCTGGACTCGACTTGGACGAAGCATCTACTTCAAAAATATGACTAGCTCAAGCGCAAACCAAACTTAAATGCTGAAAGGTTGGAATGAATTATTCAACGATTAAAATTTTAGATACCTTACTCATTCAAAAAATCATTATTACTGACGAAGCGCTCAGTGTTAATTTGTTTGATAGGCGATCTATTTCTGTCCCTTTAGTCCGATATCTACGAGCATTGGTTAGGTGATCGCCAACGTGGTCTATAATGTTAGCAATAAATGTTTGGTGGTTTACAGTGAATAAACCTATCCTAAGGAGTGATTTTTCTACCAAAGATAGAAGATTTAACTCACAAATCATCTTCTTAAGATTTTTAATTGGGGATATAAGTCAATGTCTAAAAAACAATATCTAAAGCGGTTTGAAGATTTTCTATCAGAACAAGAATCTGAAAATAATGAATCCTTAGCCATTGACTATGAGGAAGATAAACAAAAATGGCTTGCTAAAATTGATGAATTTTATGAGCTTGTTCAAGAATATATTCATGGCTATCTAGAACAAGGCAAAATAGGTGAAGAATGGAAAACACTTCAGCTACAAGAAGATCACTTTGGAGAATATGAAGTTAAACAATTAATATTAAAAATAGGAAAAAAAAGACTAATTTTTAAGCCAGTTGGTCGATTTATTGTTGGTTGTCAAGGCCGTATTGATTTAATTTCTGATCTGGGTAGTGTTCGGTTTTTATTGGTTCCGAAAGATTTTGATGAACCAAGCACTTTCTTTCTGGGACACTTTACGCCCCAAACTCAATGGCTATGGAAAATTGCCTCTCGCCCTCCTAAAGTAAGTTATTTAGAAATTACGGAGGAAACTTTTTTTCAAGCTTTAATGGAAGTCGTCAATGCTTAAAAAAGTATCGTTTTCTAGTGAGAACTTGTCTCTGTTAAATATTGCTGATTATTATGGTGATAGTGAAAAAGCATTAAGACTTTTCTTTAGCCCCAAAAATCCTGCATATACTTTGAGGTTTAATGGTTATACCAGAAATGAAGTTGAAGGAGAATTAAAATTAAGATTACAGGAATTAGATAAAGCAGTTTCGCTTTCGATTTTATCTGCCTTAGAAGCATTACTTCGTGTTGATTATTTGACACGATGTTACAAGAAAAAAAAGGATCCTTTGTCTAGAAAAATGCGAAATATTTACAAAAGCAAAGGTGTTCGTGCTTCTTTAGAAAGAGATATTCTAAGATTATGGAAAGAAATTTGTCCAGAATATAAAAGTTTTATTTCAGAAGTAATAACTGCTTTTGATTATCGAAATTGGTTGGCCCATGGCCGTTACTGGGAACCTAAATTAGGTAGAAATTTTGATTATAGTTCTTTGTACGATTTAGCAGAATCTATTGAGCAACTATTGATATCTTCTCGCACCTAAAGGCAAGTAGTAATTAGATTTTATTTGTCCGTTATTGAGTAAATAATTCCGGAACAACAGTTACCGATCGCCAGTTGCATTAGCCAAAGCAAGCGGGAACTTTCATAATGAGACAAAGGCAATCTTCACCGCAGGGACATTATGGGCTTACTCGTCAACGGCATTTGGCAAGATCAGTGGTACGACACCAAAAGTACCGGAGGGCAGTTTGTGCGGCAAGATTCCCAATTTTGCCATTGGATTACCCCTGATGGATCAACGGGACCTATCGGTAAAGTTGGATTCAAAGCGGAAGCATGACGATATCAACTACACGTTTCTTTGCCCTCTCCGCGAGCATACCGCACCCTGATTTTTCGTAAACTTAAAGACTTAGAAAGAGAAGGGATGATTGTCAGAATCGATGCCCTCAATGGGGGAAGAAAAGATTTCCTCCCCTTATTTGAGCGGAACGATTAACTAGACAGAGGTCAGTGTCTTCTCCCCGGTTAAGCTGACATCCCCATTGGCTTCAGGAGAGTCTTTTTCGGAAGGAGGAACGGCCTGCCAGAATTTGCCGAGATAATCGGACCAGTTAGCCAGAATTGCCTTGCCTTTTGGGCTACCTGTGTGTTCAACGTGGGCAGTAATCAAGGATTTCAATTGTTCCTCCCCTTTAGAAGCTGTGATCCTTTGCAAGGTGATGATTTCCGGGTTGATTTTTTCTGGTAAATCCCCTACTTCATCGAGGAAGTAAGCCAAACCACCAGTCATGCCAGCACCAACGTTCCGACCCACAGGGCCAAGGACGACAATCACGCCACCGGTCATATATTCACAACAGTGATCGCCAGCTCCTTCAATCACGGCTTTACCCACGGAGTTACGCACTGCAAAGCGTTCCCCCGCCCGGCCGTTGGCATAAAGGTTGCCCCCCGTCGCTCCATAGAGACAGGTGTTACCAATAATTACATTGTCTTCCGGTGCAAAGCTCGCCTGGGGATGGGGCACGATGACAATTTCACCCCCATTCATGCCTTTGCCCACATAGTCGTTGGCTTCCCCTTGCAGATGTAGGGTCATGCCATCCAGGTTAAAGGCACCAAAACTCTGACCAGCGGCGCCTTGGAAGTTGAGGGTAATGTTACCTTCAAAACCATTGTTGCCATACTTTTTGGCGATCGCCCCGGAGAGACGGGTGCCCACAGTGCGGTCGGTATTGACCAGCCGATAGGTTTTGGTCGCAGTGGTTTGATGGTTAATGGCTTCTTGGATGTCAGGGTCGGCCAAAATGTCGTCGTCCAACACTGGGCCGTTGCTGTGGACTGGTTCGTGATTTAACCATTGCCGGTTTTGCTTCGTGTCGGGCAAATTTAACAGACAATCTAAGGTCAGATTCTGGGTTTTGCTCAACTGGACATCGGAGCGAACTTTGAGTAGATCAGTGCGGCCAATGATGTCGTCCAAACTGCGATAACCTAAATGGGCCAACAGGGAGCGCACTTCCTCGGCAATGAAATAGAAGAAATTAACCACCTGCCCCGGCACTCCTTTAAAGCGTTGCCGTAACCGTTCTTGCTGGGTGGCAACCCCGACGGGACAATTATTAGTGTGGCAAACCCGGGCCATAATGCAACCTTCGGCAATCATGGCAATGGAGCCAAAGCCATACTCCTCCGCTCCCATAAGGGCGGCCATCACTACGTCCCAACCGGTTTTCAGACCACCATCAGCCCGCAGCAAAACCCGATCGCGCAGTTGGTTTTCCATTAACACCCGATGCACTTCCGTAACACCAAGCTCCCAGGGAGAACCAGCGTGTTTAATGGAGCTTAAAGGTGATGCCCCTGTACCACCGTCATGGCCAGAAATTTGGATAATATCCGCATTGGCCTTAGCAACCCCAGCGGCGATCGTACCAATACCAATTTCCGCCACCAATTTCACCGATACCTGGGCTTCGGGATTGATTTGATGGAGATCGTAAATTAATTGGGCTAAATCTTCGATGGAGTAAATGTCATGGTGGGGCGGCGGAGAAATGAGGGTTACACCGGGTTTAGAACGGCGCAACATGGCAATATATTCACTGACTTTTTTGCCTGGTAACTGCCCCCCTTCCCCAGGTTTAGCACCCTGGGCCATTTTAATTTCCAACTGTTTGCCACTCATCAAATATTCCGGGGTAACCCCAAAACGACCGGAGGCAATTTGCTTAATGGCGGAGTTGGCCGTGTCTCCATTTTGCAGGCCGTGGAGATGGGGCAAGGTGGGGGAATTTCCTTCGCTATCCACATCATCTAGAGTGAGGTAACGTACTACATCTTCTCCCCCTTCCCCGGAATTGGATTTAGCTCCTAAACGATTCATGGCGATCGCCAAGGTTTCATGGGCTTCCCGGGACAACGCACCGAGGGACATACCGCCAGTACAGAAGCGCTTGACAATACTTTCCACCGATTCCACTTCTTCTAAGGAAATGGCCGGTTGGTCTGCATTGAAATCGAGCAAATCCCGCAGGGCAGTGACAGGACGGTCTTTGAGATATTGACGGTACAACTCGTAATGGTCATAGGCTTCCCCATTGTTACCATTACCGCCCACTTTGTAGGCTGCCACTGCCTTATGGAGAGACTTGGACATCTCCGGCGAGTTCATGTGATATTCTCCGCCGGGACGGTAGTTGACAAAGCCAAAGTTCTCTAACTTCTTAGCCATTTCCGGGAAGGCCATGCCATGGAAAACCATTACTTCCCCGGCCACATCAGCGATGGTCAAACCGCCCACCCGACTGGTAGTTCCAGCAAAGGCATATTCCACCAATTCCGCCCCTAAACCGATCGCCTCGAAGATTTGGGCACCGTGGTAGGAAGCCAGCAGGGAAATGCCCATTTTGGAGAGAATTTTAAATAATCCTGCTTCCACGGATTGGCGATAATTCTTCAGCGCCGTGGGTAAGTCAATCCGATCCAAGCGCCCATTTTCCATCAGCTTTTGGGTCTTTTCATCTAACCACCATTGCCGCACGGATTCCAACGCTAGGTAGGGACAAATGGCCGAAGCACCATAGCCTACCAAGCAGGCAAAATGATGGGTACTCCAACACTGGGCGGTGTCCACAATTAGGGACGCTTTTAGCCTTAGCCCGGCCCGAATTAGATGGTGATGTACTGCTCCCACTGCCAACAAGGGGGGAATAAAACTTTGATTCTCAGTCAATATTGCGCCGTTAGGACGATCAGTTAAAACCAAGATTTCTGCCCCGGCTTGCACAGTGGCGATCGCCGTTTTAACTAAATTATCTAAGGCGGTTTCCAGACTATTCACCCCATCTAGATCGTAAAGGGTAGAAACTTCTGCCACCTGCAACTGTCCAGTTTTAATGGCCTGTAACTCTACTTCATTGACCAATGGCGATCGGAGTTTAATCGTCCGCGCGGATTCCGCTTTAGGCTCTAACAAATTGCCCCGTTTGCCTAAAAACATAGCTAGGGACATGACCAAATTTTCCCGCAGAGGATCAATGGGGGGATTGGTCACCTGGGCAAAGCGCTGTTTGAAATAGTCGTACAGTAAGCGGGGTTTATGGGATAGTACAGCTAAGGGCGTATCGTCCCCCATGCAAAAAGTTGGTTCCTTACCTTGGCTGGCCATGGGTACCACTACCATTTCCACATCTTCAGCGGTGTAGCCAAAAGCTGCCTGTTGTTGCAGTACAGTTTGAGCGTCATTGAATAAAGTTTTTTCAGCAAAGCTATCAGAAGCTACCGTTTGACGCTGGATTTTTATCCATTCCCCATAGGGATATTTTTGGGCCGCCTGCTGTTTAATTTGATAGTTTTTGAGAATTTTTTGCTCAGCCAAATCCACCGCAATCATTTGCCCCGGTGCTAGGCGACCTTTTTCAACAATATCTACTTCCGGTAAATCCACGACTCCCGCTTCGGAACCCAAGACAATATAGTCATCTTTGGTAATGCAATAACGGGCGGGCCGTAAACCATTCCGGTCTAGCCCAGCGCCAACAATTTTGCCGTCACTAAATACTAATAAAGCGGGGCCATCCCAGGGTTCCTGTAAACCGCTGTAGTAGTCATGGAAATCACTAATTTCCGGGTAATCTTTTAAAGCTGGCTGATTTTTATAAGCTTCCGGCACTAAAATCATCGCCGCTTCTAGGGGACTGCGGCCAGTACGCACCAACAATTCCAGGGCACTATCAAGGTTATAGGAATCACTGTTGGCTTGGTTAACAATAGGAGTTAATGCTTCTAACTCCGCCTTTGTCCAGCCCGACACTTCCAATTCTTTTTCCCTGGCCGCCATCCAATTAATATTGCCTAAAAGGGTATTAATTTCCCCGTTATGACCCAATAGCCGCATGGGTTGAGCCAGGGGCCATTTGGGCATGGTATTGGTGCTGAAACGACGGTGGTAAACGGCGAAATTACTGGTATATCCAGGATTTTTTAAATCTAAATAAAATTCCCCCAGAATAATGCTCCGGACCATGCCTTTATAGACAATGGTGCGACAGGAAAAGGAACAAACGTAGAAATCTTCCGCTAATTTTTTACCAATGATGGAGCGGGCAATGTACAATCGCCGATCTAATTCATCTCCGGCACAACCTTCGGGACAAGTAACTAAAATTTGTTCAATGTGGGGCTGATTATTTTTGGCTTGAATGCCCAGCACATCAGAATTAACGGGCACTTCCCGCCACCCTAACACTGTTAATTTTTCCAGCCGTACCACTTCTTCTACGTAGGCCCGGGCCACTTCCCTAGCGGAGGGTTCCTGGGGTAAAAATACCATTCCCACCCCCAGGCGATCGCCATCGGGCATGGGCAAATTGCGGGTGTTAAACCACTGGGCCAGTAGTTCCCGAGGAATGGCGGTCATCACCCCGGCCCCGTCCCCTGAATCGTTATCGGCACTGCATCCCCCCCGATGTTCCATACACCCCAGAGCCTTTAGGGCCTGCTCCACCAGGGTATGGTCCGGCTTACCCCGGAGATTGGCAATAAAACCCACACCACAGGCATCTCGTTCTTCCACTAACCAAGGTTGACCAAGGAATGGTTGGTTAGAATTGGTGGCAACAGAGGAGTTTGTCATAGGAGCTAGCAACGGATATTGGAAGGACATCTGGACAGCAATGGGAGACCCCAAAGGGCCCCTCAGCCTGGGGGCGGTGGTTAATTTTACCAGTTAGCCTAGGCAGTGGTTCGTTCGCCTTTAACCGCTTCATGGGGGCGATCGCCAAATTTGGGGAGGGAGACGAAATTAACCTGAGCGATTTTGCTTGTAACTATTCTTCACATTATCGCTCACCGAAAACCCAGATTAACCATTTTTCTGCACCATGGCCAACAAAATTGCCCAGCCTGATGGTACTACTGAGAACGAAGGAAGATGGGGCGAACTACCCAACGCTGACCGGTGGCAGAGTGTGGTCTTCTGACCCCATCGGTCATTCTTGAGATGGATATTGTGTGGTGCAGTATCCCAAGGTTTAGGAAAGAAAGGGCTAGCTAAAGGGAAGCTGAAAATGCATCACAGCCAAACACAGGAGTTGGAGGCCAAACCCTACAGTTGCCCCAGTGTGAGTCAATATCTACCGCTACGGCAATCGCCAGAGCTAGGGGAGTATTAAATAATACAAATGCAGGAAGAATCAGAAAATTTCTTTTAAGATTGGAAAAAATACCCTTGACTAAATAGTGCTCTAAGAGCCTGTTTAACAAGCCCCCCTGGCCCCCAAATTTGGGGTGAAGCTGGGTGAAAGTACCCCATTATTGGGGGATTTAGGGGGCGGAATAAAACTTTCCAAACACGTTCTAAACTACTTCCCATAATCGTCATGAAAATCGCTTTTTTTAGCAGTAAAGCCTATGATCGTCAATTTTTCCAACAAGCAAACCACCCCCATCAACGGGAAATGGTCTTTTTTGATGCCCAACTCAACCTTGATACCGCTATTTTAGCGGAGGATTGCCCCGTTATTTGCCTCTTCGTTAATGACCAAGCTCCTGCCCCGGTGCTAGAAAAGTTAGCTGCCCAGGGCACAAAATTAATCGCTCTGCGCAGTGCGGGCTATAATAATGTTGACCTCAAAACAGCCGCAGATCTGGGGCTAAAAGTAGTCCATGTACCATCCTAT
This sequence comes from Synechocystis sp. IPPAS B-1465, assembly GCF_003015225.1. Classification (GTDB taxonomy): domain Bacteria; phylum Cyanobacteriota; class Cyanobacteriia; order Cyanobacteriales; family Microcystaceae; genus Synechocystis. Next base: position 3,360,718 of record NZ_CP028094.1, read on the forward strand.
TCTCCCCATGCAGTCGCAGAACATACTGTGGGGTTAATTCTGGCTCTAAATAGAAAGTTATATCGAGCCTATAACCGCGTTAGGGACGATAATTTTTCCCTAGAAGGGTTACTTGGTTTTGATCTCCATGGCACCACCGTCGGAGTGATTGGTACTGGCAAAATTGGTCTAGCTTTTGCTCAAATTATGAATGGTTTTGGCTGCCATTTATTGGGCTACGATGCCTTTCCTAACGATAAATTTACTGCCATTGGCCAAGCCCTCTATGTATCTTTAAATGAACTTTTAGCTCATTCTGATATTATTTCTCTCCACTGTCCCCTACTGCCGGAAACCCATTATCTAATTAACACTAATACCATTGCCCAAATGAAGCCAGGGGTTATGTTAATCAACACAAGTCGAGGTCATTTAATTGATACCCAAGCGGTTATTCAGGGGATTAAATCCCATAAAATTGGCTTTTTAGGCATTGATGTTTACGAAGAAGAGGAAGAGCTATTTTTTACTGACCATTCTGATACTATCATTCAAGATGATACCTTTCAATTGCTACAATCTTTTCCCAATGTAATGATCACAGCTCATCAGGGATTCTTTACCCACAACGCTCTGCAAACCATTGCCGCAACGACACTGGCAAATATTGCTGAATTTGAGCAGAATAAACCTTTAACTTACCAAGTAATCTGTCCCCATTAAGGTTAGAAAATATCAATGTTAACTAAAGATAACGTTAAATTTTTTAGCCTTTTATTACCAGATATTTTTCCTAAAAATGAAGCAACGATAGTATTAACGGCACTACCTTGGTGATCGATAGTACGATAAATCGTAGCTGTTACTAGGTTTTACTAACCGGCGACTTCTGCCTTTTGTTGTCGCATCAACTTGACGAACTTCTCGAACAGATAATCGGCATCATGGGGTCCAGGGCTGGCCTCCGGGTGGTACTGCACCGAGAAAAAGGGCAATTCTTTATGGCGTAGCCCCGCCACCGTTTTATCGTTGAGGTTGAAATGGGTAATTTCCACTTCTTCGGCCAGGGAACCTTCCGTCACCGCAAAACCATGGTTCTGGCTGGTAATTTCCACCTGTTGCTCCAGGCCACAGGGTTGATTGAGCCCTCGATGACCAAATTTGAGCTTAAAGGTCTCCGCTCCCAGGGATAACCCCAACACTTGATGCCCCATGCAAATGCCAAACATGGGCTTTTTAGCCGCCAATAACTCTTTGGTGGTGACAATACCTTCTTCAACAGCGGAGGGATCACCAGGGCCATTGGAAAGGAAAATGCCATCGGGGTTGTACTGGAGAATTTCAGCAGCGGAGGTGCTAGCAGGTACCACAATCACACGACAACCGTAACTAGCTAAGCGACGCAGGATATTACGCTTAACGCCAAAGTCCAGCGCCACCACGGTGAGGGGCGGTTGTCCCTGTTGTTCTGCCACTGGCCCAAACTGCCAATGGTCATTGGTGGAATCAGTCCATTCGTAAACTTCATGGGTGGTCACTTCCTTAACCAAATTTAACCCGGCCATGGAAGGAGCTGCTTGGATGTGGTGCAACAGGGCTTCCGGTTCCAAGATTTCCGTAGAGATGCCGCCGTTCATGGCACCGATGGAACGCAACTTGCGAGTCAGGGCCCTAGTGTCGATGCCGTAAATGCCGATGATTTTATGTTCTACCAAATAGTCCGGTAGGGATTGGGTCGATCGCCAATTGCTGGGGCGGCGGGTGATGTTGCGGGCCACTACCCCCTTTACATGGGGATGGATAGATTCCTCGTCCTCTGCATTGACTCCGGTGTTGCCCAACTCAGGATAGGTAAACGTGACAATTTGGCCGCAATAACTGGGGTCGGTCATCACTTCCTGGTAGCCGGTCATACCCGTGTTGAATACCACCTCTCCCACTGTGGTACCATCGGCCCCGAAGGACCAACCGGGATAAGGGGTGCCATCCGCAAGGACAAGAAGGGCCGGTTTCGCCGCAGCAATTGGCATAATGATATATTGCAAGGTAGCTGGAATAGGACCATTCGGCCGTAGTGGGAAAAAGTTAAGTCCTTGGAGTCTTATCCAAGGCTGTGCTCCTTTGCCCGGCCGCCGCCGAATCAACCACATATTAGCAGATTCGCCCCTGTCGTCTGTTCCACTAATGTCAAATTGTCCTGATGGTTACTGCCATGAGTCCTGCTAAGCTGACCGACACCGATAAACAAGAGTTGGTGGACCTCTACCGGCAAACCCCCGCCACCACCACCACCCTGGCGGAACGTTTTGGGGTGAGCATTTCCACCGTCAGTCGTCTCTTAAAAACGGCGATCGCCAGTGGGGAATATGAAACCTTAGTGCAGGAAAAAAGGGGCAGTAAGGGAATTAAAAATGATGCCCAGTTGACGTTGCCGTTGCCCAAGCCATCTAGGAAAAAGTTGGAAGTGGCAGAAACCAATCTCCCTGGGGATGCCGTGGCGGAGGTGGCCCCTGTTGCTGGGCCGAATCATCAAGACAGAGAGACTAATGAAACTAATGCTAGTGGCCAGGGCAGAAGGGTGCGTTCCCGTCGTCGAGTCACCGCCAGCCCCGTTGCCCCAGAGCCTGGGGAGTTTACCGATGCGGAAAAAACCATTGATCCGCCGGCGATCGCCATCCCCTCCCTAGCCCAGCCCGATCCAACAGGATTTGGTGATATCCCAACCACCATGTCAGTGGCAAAAACTGAAGTACCGCCCGATGCCCCCATGGGGCGACGCCCCCAGATTGTTTCAATTAAATCTTCCGCCCTAGATGAAATTGTCAAGGACATAGACGAGGACTTGGGTTTACTGGATGGCGAAGATATCGATGACCTTGACGACGAAGACGATGATGATGAGTTTGAAGATGAATTAGACGATTTCGACGAAGACCAAGGGGAAGAGGATTATATTCCCACCCCAGTGGCCACCAAACAAACCCTAGCAAACACCGCAGAGCTAGTTTCAATTTTGCCCCTAATAGAAGCTTCTATGCCCAAAAACTGCTACCTAGTGGTGGACAGAAGGGGGGAATTGATTGTCCGTCCCCTGAAGGAATTTAGTCTTGATGGGGCCTTACCCCCCGAAGAAGTCCAGGCAAAAACCCTACCTGTTTTTGATAACCATCGGGTGGCCCGGCGCTTTTCCCTCAAAACCCAAAAGGTAATTCGTCTGCCCGACGCTAGCATTGTCCAAAAAACCGCCCAGGCACTCAAATCCAAGGGGATTACCAGGGTGTTCCTCGGCGGCCAGGTTTATTCCCTTTAACTAAGCCGTTGAAGTTAAAACTTTCGACCTACTGCTAACAGCGTTGACAGCTTGATTGCTACAGGCGTTTGGCCCAAAGGACTAGGCAACCCCCAAACATCAGGAAAAATGTTGGTAGGACTCCTCCTGGGCGTCACTAATAAAATTCAAGACCTGGGCTTGGTAGTAACGTAATTTCTCATCTACCCAATGGCGGTCTTCACTGTTGGCATAGATGTGGACCAGGGGCTCCCCCGCATCGGGCAAAATCAATACCCAGTTGTCTCCATGGGGAAAAGTCATTTTAACCCCGTCTACCAGTTCAATATGTTGATCCCGATGAATTTCCACCAAATGGCGCATCAGGGCCCCTTTAATTTTCCAAGAACAACGGACACTACAACTGTTATGGTAAACCGTCGGCAATTCTGAGCGAATTTCCCCCAGGGTGCGTTTTTGGACAGTCAGCATTTCCATTACTTTGGCAATGCAAAACATGGCATCAAAGCCTGGGTGGAGGCGAGGAAAAATAAAGCCAGTTTCTCCACTACCGCCCAAAACCACGTTATGGCTCGATTGGGCGGCGGCCATCAATGCAGTGGGGTTAGCCTTGGTTCTCAAAACTTTACCCCCATGGCGACGGGCCAAATGCTCCACCGCACTGGAAGCCTGTACTGGCACCACAATGGTTCCCCTGGGAGAAGCAGTTAACACCATATGCACCATCAAAGCTGTTAGCAGTTCCCCCCGGATGGGTAGGCCCCCTTCGTCCACCAGGGTGAGTTGTTCGCCATTAGCGGAAACCTGCACCCCCAAATTGGCCTGTAGGGCCGATACCACTTGTCCCAATTGACTAAGTAAGACTTCTTTTTCTTCATTGGAAACGGCGGTTTGTCGTAGACTGGCATTGAGCACCACTGCGTCGCAGCCGAATTTGGTCAACAGTAGGGGCAGAATGGCCCCAGACACTCCATAGGCGTAGTCAATAACAATTTTGGCCCCATCGTTGTTGATGATGTCCATGTCTAGGAGTTTTTCAAAGGTGTGGCAATAGGTTTCCAACACCTGGGCCGGATAGGACATGTCGCCAATTTGGGGAATGCTTACCCGCCGTAAATCTTCCTTGAAATAGGCTCCTTCAATTTTTTTTTCGGTTTTTTTGGAAATATTGATACCCTGGCTATCCAGAAATTCAATCAGTAGGTAATCTGGGCGATCGGGATGGATACGCACATGGATGCCGCCGGCCACTTTTAACTTCGGAGTCATGGTGCGAGCAATGGGGATCGCTGTGGCTTCCAGGTTTTGAATATTTACCCCCACCGACATCAGGCCAGCAATGAGGGAACGGGTGACCATGCGGGAGACATTGCGTTGATCGCGGGAAACGACAATTTCTGCTCCGGGCCTGAGGGAAGAACCGTAGGCAGCCCCCAATTTGACAGCAAACTCCGGCGTCATATCAATGTTGACAATGCCGGAAACACCTCTCTGTCCGAATAGGTTGCGGTGGCCGGTGCTGCCCCAAATTAAATTAATGTTGAGAATGGCTCCCGGTTCCACCCGTTTACTGGGCCAAACTTTAACATTTGAGTTGATTTGGGCTTCTTCGCCAATGATGGATAGGGGACCAATGACTGCCCCTTCCAGGACCTGTACCCGTCTTTCTATGCGACAGCCCCGCCCCACTACACAGGCAGCTAGATAGGCTTCATCACCAATGAGTACGCCATTCCAAACAATGGCTCGCTTTAATTCTGCTCCAGCGCCAATGGTGACGTTATCGCCAATGATGGTGCCCGCTTCCAATTTAGTTCCTGAACCGATGTTGCAGTTATCCCCGATCGCCAGAGGGGGAGTGAGAATAGCAGTGGGGTCAATGGTGGTGTTTTCCCCGATCCAAATGTCCGAGTGCCGGGGTAGGTTACCCAATTCCAGCGTGACTTTTTTTTCTAGGGCATCGTATTGGGCTTCCCGATAGGCGTCCAAATTACCGACATCGCACCAGTAACCATCGGCGACAAAACCATACATGGGTTCGTCATTTTCCAGCAGGAGGGGAAATAAATCCTTGGAAAAATCCATTTCTTCCTTGGGGGGCAGATAGGCCAAAACTTCCGGTTCGAGGATATAGGTGCCCGTGTTGACGGTGTCGGAAAAAACTTCACTGGTGGAGGGCTTTTCTAAAAATCTTTGCACCCGTTGGTTTTCGTCGGTGATGACCACGCCAAATTCCAGGGGGTTGGGAACCTTGGTCAAAATCAGGGTCGCCTTGGCTTGTTTTTGTTTGTGGAAGGCGATCGCCTGGGTGAGATTAAAATCGGTGATGCTATCCCCACTAATTACCAAAAAAGTATCATCCAATAACTCTTCAATGTTCTTTACACAACCCGCCGTACCGAGGGGATGCTCGTCCTCCACTGCATAGGTCATCTGAACACCAAATTCACTGCCATCAAGGAAATAGTCCCGCATGGCATCAGGGAGGTAGTGGAGGGTGGCCACCACCTCAGTAATGTTATGGCGACGGAGCAAATGGATAATATGGGCGGCGATCGGTTGATTAACAATGGGCACCATGGGCTTGGGCAGATCGCAAGTCAGGGGTCTCAAACGGGTGCCTGCCCCCCCTGCCATCAACACAGCTCGCATTCCTTTACCTCAGTGACGAATTTCTGTTCCCATCTTAAGGTAAACCATTGACTATGACTGGTGGGGGGACGATCTCCCTGTGGCCAAGGAATCCTCCGTTCCTCCCTATTTTGGGACCATCGATTTAAATAATTGACCCCAGTCTTTTACAGCGCTGGTACCTGGGCGGCGATCGCCTGGCCAATTTCTAAGGAAGCGGTGGCCGCTGGGGAAGGAGCATTGAGCACCTGGAGAGAATTAGGACCGGGGACAATCAGAAAATCCTCCACCAAAGCCCCATCATTTTTCAAAGCCTGGGCCCTCACCCCCGCTGGATTGGGAAGAATATCGTCCGCTGTCACTTCCGGAATTAATTCCTGTAAACTCCGCACAAAGGCCGCCTTACTAAAGGAGCGAATAACTTCCTGTAAGCCTTCTTGCCAATGTTTACCCACCAACTTCCAAAAGCCAGCATAGGCCATCACTTCGGTAAAATCTCCCCAATCAAAATCCGTTTTGCGATAACCTTCCCGTTTCAAACTCAGCACCGCATTGGGGCCAGCGTGGATACTGCCATCAATCATGCGGGTGAAATGCACCCCTAAAAAGGGAAAAGCCGGATTAGGTACCGGGTAAATTAAACCTTTGACTAAATATCTTTTCTCTGGCTTCAACTCATAATATTCTCCCCGAAAAGGCACAATTTTAGCATCGGGGTTAATGCCCGCCATTTTGGCCAGGCGATCGCTCTGGAGACCACCACAATTGATCAGAAAACGACTAAAAAAATTCCCCTGGTTAGTGATCAAACTATGTCCGTTAGCCTGGGTAACAATGCCATTGACTCGATGGTTAAACTTAATTTCCCCTCCCTGGACCTGAATTAGTTCCGCATATTTTTGACAAACCAGTTTGTAATTAACAATGCCAGAGGTGAATACATGAATTCCTCCCAAACATTGCACATGGGGTTCGTATTCCTTAACTTGTTCTGCACTAAGTTTTTTAACTTTTAAGCCATTGGCTTGACCCCGGTTAAATAAATTTTCTAATAACGGTAATTCCTCAGGTTTAGTAGCTACAATGACTTTGCCACAAACCTCGTAGGGTAAGGCGTGCTCTTGGCAAAATTCCACCATGCTCTGGTTACCAGCTTTAGTGAACTGGGCCTTAAAGCTGCCAGGTTTGTAGTAAATACCAGAGTGAATGACACCGCTATTGTGCCCCGTTTGATGGTGGGCTGGGTCCGCTTCTTTTTCTAAAATCAACAATTTGTATTGGGGAAAGCGGCGACCAATAAATAACCCCGTGGCCAAACCGACAATGCCACCGCCGATAATTGTGATGTCATAGGAAGCCATTTTTGCCCCACTCCTTGGAAAAATTACCAGCTAATTATCGTAGCTGTACAATGCCGCCCTGTGGGAGATGATCACAAATTCCCGCCGTTGGCCGCAAATCCTCTGGACGAAATTTTTCCTTTAACCACAAAGGGATTTTCGGGGAACAAGTTTATGGACGTAACTGGATTCGAACCAGTGACCCCATCGATGTCAACGATGTACTCTAACCAACTGAGCTATACGTCCTAGCAATTTAGTAATATAGCATGGCTCCATTTAAATTAACAATTGCTCCCCATGCCTTCCATCACCGGTAAAACTAAGCTCCTTGGTGTGATCGGTTATCCTGTTGGTCATTCCTTATCCCCTGTGATGCATAATGCGGCGCTCCAGGCCATGGCCAGTGATTATGCATATGTTGCCTTTCCCATTGCTCCAGAGGATTTAACCATCGCCATAGCAGGGTTAGGAGCCAGTGGAGTCCAGGGATTAAGCGTGACCATTCCCCATAAGCAAGTGGTGATGCCATTGTTGACCCAGATAACCGAAACCGCTCGGCAAGTGGGGGCCGTGAATACTCTCTGGCGGGATGGCCATGGCTGGCAGGGAACCAATACGGATGTTGAGGGTTTTTTGGCTCCCTTGTTGGAGTTAAAGCAAGATTGGTCAGGGAGGACGGCGGTGATTCTCGGCTATGGTGGAGCCGCGCGGGCCGTGGTGGTGGGTTTAACCCAATTGGGTTGTCCAGAAATTATTGTGGTGGGTCGCAGTCAAGAAAAATTAGCTCAGTTCGCCAACAGTTGGACGGACCCCAAAATTAAGCAAGCTCTGCAAGTTCTACCCTGGGAAGCTCTATCTACCGTGATCCCCAAAGCAAGTTTATTGATTAACAGCACCCCCGTGGGCATGGCTCCCCACCCTAAGCAATCCCCCCTGGATCAATCCCTTGTGGAAAAACTACCGCCAACGGCGATCGCCTATGATTTGATTTATACTCCCCGCCCCACCAGGTTTTTACAACATGCTCAGGAGCGGGGTCTAGTGACCATTGATGGAGCAGAAATGCTAGTGCAACAGGGAGCCGCCGCCTTGAAAATTTGGCTACAACAGGAAGTGCCGGTGGACGTTATGCGCCAAGCCCTACTCCATCACTTAGAAAAATCTGCCTGATGACCCATTGGTAAGGGTTTTGGATAATTCTGCCCACCAAGGAAAACCGGAGAAATGTTCCTTGGGGTTGCGGGAAAACATTATATTGAGAATGTTTAAACTTGCCCCTGCCGAAACAAAGCCGTCATGATTCACCATCCCCCCGCTGGGGCTAGGGATTTATTGCCCCTGGAAGTCGCCCAGAAAGCTCGCATTAATGACCAATTGCAACAAACCTTTCATCGTTGGGGCTATCAGCGCATTGTTACCTCCACCCTGGAATGGCTGGATACCCTAGTGGCCGGTGGGGCAATTTCGGCTAATAACGTGATTCAACTCCAAGACAGTGGCGAGGGACGGTTGGGGTTACGGCCAGAATTAACCGCATCCATTGCCCGGGCAGTCGTGACCCGCATGACTGACAATCAGCCCCAAAGATTGTGTTACCGGGCCAACGTCTTTCGTAATCCTCCGGAGGGCTACCACGGTAAGCAAATGGAGTTTTTCCAAGCGGGCATAGAATTGCTCTTTGCTGGGGGCGTCCGGGCCGATGCAGAAATTCTCCTACTGTTGACGGATTGCCTGACCCAATTGGGTTTAAGCGATTGGCAATTGATTTTGGGTGATGCCGGTCTGACCAGAAGCCTATTGGCCAAATTACCCCCCACTCTCCAAGCCACTGTGCGGGATTGCATCACCCGTTTGGACTATGTAGAACTTTCCCAACTCCCCTATCCTGACAATGAAGCTAAAAATCTTGCTTTGCAACTGTTTGACCTGCGGGGCACAGTGGAGGAAGTTTTGGCCAGACTGGGCAAGTTAGATTTACAGGGGGAATGTCTGGGTCTGGTCGATCGCCTGCAGGCGTTGTTGTGCCTAGTGGCGGCCAGTGGAGATGGGCCCGCTAATCTGGTATTGGACTTGAGTTGGCTCCAGCCGTTTGATTACTACACTGGCATGGTTTTCCAAGCGGTGAGTCGCCAGGCCGATAACTGTTATGTGTTGGGCCAGGGGGGGCGTTATGACCAACTGCTCAGCCAATATCATCCCCAACAGCAGTCTTTTCCTGGTACGGGATTTTCTTTGAACATTGAGGAGCTACACCAATGTTTGCTTGAATTGGGGACTTTACCCACCAGTACCGCCCCCATCGATTATCTAGTTTGTCCAGTGGATGACACCGCCGAAGGAGCAACCTTTCGCCATGCCCAACAGTTGCGCCGCCAGCATCCCGATCGCCGGGTAGAATTGGACCTAGGGGGGCGATCGCCGGAGGAGTTAAATACCTATGCCCAAGCCATGGCTGTGGGACAAATTGTCTGGGTTGGGGCCGATGGCCCGGTTGATCTGTAATGCTGAAGGGAAAGGACAAAGACAACCCCGTTGCAGTTCCCAGGTAAAATTTCCAGTTCCAATTTCCAGGTGATGTCATGGCTAATTTGTTCAACTGGCTTCCCCTCCTCAGTGGCCGCCAAGCGGATGGGATCAAAGCCAAAGTGGAAATATATACTTGGCAAACTTGCCCTTTTTGCATCCGGGCGAAACTTTTACTGTGGTGGAAGGGAGTTAAGTTTATCGAGTACAAAATTGACGGCGATGACCAAGCCAGACAGGCCATGGCGGCAAGGGCAGAAGGAAGACGCACTGTGCCCCAAATTTTTGTCAATGACCAGGGCATTGGTGGCTGTGACCAACTGTATGGCCTGGACAGCCGCGGCCAGTTAGACCCCCTGTTGGCCACTCCTCCTAACCCAGCCTAGGTATTATTTGTCCCTGTCCTGTTTTCCCCTGTGCCCGTGAATTCCCCAGCCCCCTGGCAAACCATTGCCCAACAAATCAGTCAGACCACTGGTCAACCCTTCCGTATTCAGGAACGGCGATCGGTGAGTGGTGGTTGTATTAATCAGGGCTATTGCCTGGTGGATGGGGAGCAAAAATATTTTGTCAAACTTAATCAAGCCCAGCAGTGGCAGATGTTTCAAGCGGAAGCCCTCGGGTTAGAAGCCATGGCGGCCACCCAAACCATTCGGGTTCCCCGTCCCATTTGCCACGGCAGTTCCGCTGGCCATAGTTATCTGGTGTTGGAATGGCTCGAGTTTGGCCGGGGTAACCATGACAGTTGGTACCGCATGGGACAAAATTTGGCGGCATTGCATCAAGCCGGGGGCAGTGCCCAATTTGGTTGGCAGACTGATAACACCATTGGAGCCACTCCCCAGCCCAATCCCTGGACCGATAGTTGGGCCGACTTTTTTGCGGAGCATCGCCTTGGCTATCAACTGGCCCTTGCTCGACGACGGGCAGGGAACTTTCCCGATCCCGCCGTAGTAGTTCCCAAAGTGAAGCAGCTGTTAGGCGATCGCCAACCGACACCAGCTTTAGTCCATGGGGATCTGTGGTCTGGCAATGGCGCAATTTTAACCACAGGGGAACCAGTCATCCTCGACCCGGCCACCTACTACGGCGATGGGGAAGTGGATCTGGCTATGACGGAATTATTTGGGGGATTTCCGGCGGCTTTTTACCAGGGTTACCATAGCATCAGTCCCGCGGAACCTGGTTATCAACAACGGAAAATTCTCTACAATCTGTACCACATTCTCAACCACTTCAATTTGTTTGGGGGTGGTTATCAACAGCAAGCCCAGCAAATGCTTAAACAATGCTTAAGGATTTAATTGAAGAATTGTTGACTTTTTCTACATGTTATTGTTCGGATTTTAGATTAATCCTATAATTAGCGTGGGTTCCTATGCCATATCTTCCCGTTGCTGGTAATTCCAACGCAAGCTAGTTGCCCAGCCAGAGCAGGGGAGAGGATGATGCCCAAACCTAAACAAAGCTTATTTTCATTAGCATTGCCTAGGGCATCGGTTGGCAGAAAGTTTTTATTTTTTCCAATTTTCTCCATGTATTTGCTGATGTAGGCAGAGTCCAACCATCGGTAAAGTTGATTAGAGTCGCCCAAACCTAAAACCATGACCAATGCCACCAGCGAAAGCCTCAAACTTGAGACTCTGAGACTGTTCAAAATCTACGCAGAGTCCCACGATATTGGCGTGCGTAATCGGATTATGGAAGTCAATCTGGGTCTGGTGAGAAAGGAAGCGCACCATTGGACGGCCCAGTGCAATGAAAGTTTTGAGGATTTGTCCCAGGTGGGGTGTTTGGGTCTGATCCGAGCCATTGAACGGTTTGATGTGAGTAAGGGCAATGCCTTTAGCTCCTTTGCCATTCCCTATGTGCGGGGAGAAATCCAGCATTTTCTGCGGGATAAAAGTAACTGTGTTCGTATTCCCCGGCGTTGGTTAGATTTGGGTCGTCAGGCGATCGCCGTCCAGCAGGAATTTCGCCTCAAATATGACCGGGCGGCCACGGACGAGGAAATTGCACAAATTTTAGCAGTGCCCCTGGCGGACTGGCAGGAAACCAAACTGGCGCTGCAGAATCGTGAACTGGTGAGTTTGGACACCAAGGTAAATGGCGACGATGAAGGACAAGTTAATCTGGGGGATTGTTTAGCCCACCACGAATTCCGTAGTTTTCAACTCAGCCAGGAAGATCAAATCCGTCTGCAACAGGCCTTAGCCGGTTTGGAAGAACGTACCCGCCGCATTGTGGAATTTGTTTTTCTCCACGACTTTACCCACAAGGAAGCCGCCGAAATGATGGGGGTTAGTGTGATTACCGTTTCCCGTCGCATTAAACAGGGCATTGGGGCTCTGAAAAAAGCCTTAAATACGGAAATTTTTTAACTGTTTAGAGTCTATCTCCAGTAGTAAGTAGCAAAAATTCAGCCAAGGTCGGCGATCGCCCTGGTAGTATGGCAAATGGAGCTTTATGTCTAACTTTTCCATTTTGTTTTGAGCCATTGTGTTAACCTATGCTGCAATTGACCCCCAGTGCCGCCCAGGAAATTAAACGATTGCAACACAGTCGCCAACTAACCCGCCACCATTTTCGTTTGGCGGTCAGGCCCGGAGGGTGCGCCGGTTGGTTATACCATTTGGATTTTGTGCCGGAAATTACCGCTGACGATTTGGAGTATGAAAGTGGCGGTGTGACGGTGCTGGTGGATAGCCAGAGTGCAGGTTACCTCCACAATCTCAAATTAGACTATGCCGAGGATTTAATGGGGGGAGGATTTCGTTTCACCAATCCCAATGCTGCCCAGGTGTGTAGTTGCAGCTTGTCCTTTGCTCCTAATTTAGAAAAGAATTTGTAGGCGGACAAATGGTCACCTTTGTCTTGGCAATTACCGCAATCTCCTGCCTGATTTGGTGCTTTCTATTGGTTGGTTGGGGAAACTTTTGGCGTTGTGATCAGGTTTTAAACTTTGATCGCCCATCAACTTTACAAGCATATCCCTCCGTAGCGGCCATTATTCCGGCTCGGGATGAGGCGAGCGTATTGGGTCAAAGTTTGCCCAGTTTGTTGGAACAGCATTATCCAGGCCCGTTAAAAATTATTTTGGTGGATGACCAAAGCAGTGATGGCACCGGGGCCGTGGCCCAACGTATTGCCAGCGGTCTAGGCCATGGCGATCGCCTGGAAGTGGTGTCGGGGCAGCCGTTACCCCCTGGATGGTCGGGAAAATTGTGGGCCGTGGAACAGGGATGGCAAACAGTACAGTTGAAAAAAAAAGGTTCAGATTCCTGGCCGGAGTACATTTTTCTCACCGATGCGGACATTGCCCATGGTCCCCAAACCATTACAGCCTTGGTGGAAAAAGCCCAACGGGACAATTTAGCCCTGGTATCCCTGATGGTGCTGTTGCGCTGTGAGAGTGTTTGGGAAAAATTGCTAATTCCAGCCTTTATTTTTTTCTTTCAAAAGCTTTATCCTTTCCCTTTAGTTAATAATCCCCAACGTCAAACGGCGGCGGCGGCGGGGGGCTGTATTCTCATGCAACGGTCAGCCCTACAAACCATTGGCGGTATTGGAGCTCTGAAGGAAGCGTTAATTGACGACTGCACCTTAGCCCAAAAGGTAAAAGCCCAAAAATTACCCATTTGGTTGGGGCTAACTAGGGCAAATTGGAGCTTGCGGCCCTACGACAGCCTAGAAACCATTTGGCAGATGGTCAGCCGCACTGCCTATACCCAACTGAATTACAATCCTTTGCTGTTGCTGGGGACTTTGCTTGGCATGGCTTTGGTCTATTTGACTGCCCCCATAGCCCTAATATTGGCAATAATTTGGGGTAATGCTCCCCTGGCCCTATTGGGAGCTTTCACCTGGATGCTAATGGCGATCGCCTATGGCCCGACCCTGAAATTCTATGGGCGCTCCTGGCTTTGGGGTTTAACCCTACCGTTGATTGCCCTGTTATATAGCCTCATGACCCTGGATTCTGCTTGGCAACATTGGCGAGGCCAGGGCGGCGGTTGGAAAGGTCGGATTTATCCCCAGGGGTCTTGATTTTTTCGACCCCCAGGAAAACTCCCCAGTTATCGGGCAAGGGCACTGAGGTCCCAGATTTTTACGGTTTTGTCCTCCGCACCGCTGTAGAGGGTATTGCCGTCGGGACTAAAAGCTAGGGAAAGAACCCAGCCTTGGTGACCCCTCAGGGTAGTAACCTGTTTGCCGTTGGCTAAATCGAAGATCATAATGGTTCCTTCTTTGTTCGCAGTAGCTACCCAGCGATTATTGGGGGAAACGGCGATGGTATTAATTTCTAAACTGGGGCCTCTGACGGAAAACAACTCTTTGGCATCGGCTAAGTTCCAAGCTTTAACAAAATTCCGCACCGCTCCTACCAGTTTTCTGCCATCGGGGGTCACAGCTAAGCCGTTGATGAAACCTGGCTGTTGGGGAGAAGTGCCCAGTAATTCAAAGGTGTTGGCATCCCAAAATTTAATGGTGCGGTCCTGGCCGATCGCCCCGGTGATAAATTGACTGCCGTCGGGGGTGAACACAACGCTGGTAGTAGGGCCGAGGTTATCCGCTAGGGTTTGTATCAAGTTGCCCGATGCCCTTTCCCAAATGCGAATGGTGCGATCGCCACCACTAACGCTCACAATAGTTTCTCCGTCGGGACTAAAGGCCACACCACTGACCTTATCCGTGTGGCCAACCAGGGTTTCAACCCTCATGCCATCCCGAACCCGGCGCACATCAACATTATTGTCAGCGGCGATCGCCAACCATTGACCATCGGCACTAATGGCTAAATCAGCAAAATTATTGACGGGACTCCTTTGGCTATAAACCACTTCTTGGTTAGCTAAATCAATCAGGGTGATTTGGTTATCCGCCGTAGCCACAGCCAAATATTTACCATCAGGGGTGATGTTGAGGGCAGTGATAATGCCTTGAAAACCGCTCAGATTTTCCACTGCCACCGACGGACTGGCCGTAGTTTGAGCAACTGTGTATGGGTTAGGGGTGCTGGCATTAGCGTGGGCATTCTCGCCTGGATAAACTAGGCAAGCAACGGTCAAAAAAAATGTAGCAGGGGCAGAAAATTGTTTCAATCGAGGGAAATAGTTGTTCATCTTAAAAAATAGTTAAGTTACTAAAACGTTCGCTTACTTGATTATAATAAGCGTTACTTAAAGTCTTTTTATAAGGTTTTAGTCCATCTTCTCAACCGACCCCCTAAAAATCTGTTGATAATAAATAATTTTTGCTAATCCTCCTTTTTGATGGGACGGATAGGAACAATTGATTATCACTTCTAGACTCTTCCAACACATTCTCAGGCAATTTATCTTGGGAGTACTATTTTAAAAAATATCAATAAATCATATACATTTGGCAACATTAGCCCTAACTTAACCTAGAATGTGTTTACAAAGTTTTATTTTGATCCCCAAATCTCCTGACTAAGGCTTCGGCAATGCTAGGAAACTTTCACTCAGTTTTTCTCCAAATTTGGGGAGTCAGGGGGGCTTGCAAAACAGGCTCTTAATTAGCGGACTGATCAATTATTTGTCATTGGTTAATCAAGTGGTTTATATTTAATTGATTTATTCAGACCGGTTCAATATCTTTTGATCTATTTTTGACTATTAAAATATATGAAACTTTTTCATTGGCTACTTTATTTCACCACGTTCAGTTTACCAGGAATAATTCCCTGCCCTGTTTTAGCCAATGAAGTTCTCAATTTTACTAACTTTACCCCTACCACGGCAGAATTAAATGATGACTTCCCATTGGAAAAGACAATCAGATTAGAGCCATTTATAGTAGAAAATATTGCCGATTTAAGAGCCGCTGAATCAAATCAAGAGCCATGGCAAACTTCCGTAGATTATTCCCATAGCTTGACCTCCAGCACCCTAACCACGGAGGATTTAAGGGGCCAGTCAACACAGTTGGTACAGCTTACAAGCCAAGCATTAACTGAGCCAACAAAAGAAGGAGAACAAGATTTTTTGCCAGCCATAACTCCAGAAAAAAGTTCCTATCCGGAGAGTATTACCCAACAGTCGACCAACACAGAAAATAGTGAACAGCTTAGCCCCAACCCAATAGCTGACACTGCCCAAAATGACGGTTGGCAAATTTTTATTACCCCCGGTGCCATCCTACCCATTAATGCCTATGGGTCAGCCAGAATTAGGAGAGTTCAGGGTGATTATCACCTTACCACTGCGGACATACTGGAAAAATTAACAGTTTATGCTGGGGGAAGAGTCGAAGCTTGGCACGGTAACTGGGGCATTATTTTGGATGGATTTTATTATAATTTGCAGGGAGCTACCACCAATCAACGGGACAATTTTACTGGCTTAGCATCTTTTAGTCCAATTAATTATTTACTCAACACAGATATCAATAATCGTTTGAATGGAATTAGTGACATTCTTGTCGACCAGTCTGATATTTTACAGCAAAAGAAAAGTGATATTAACCAAAGTCTAGACCAAATTCAATCTGAGTTTGAACTGGTGCGCAATGCAGCTCCCGATCGCCAGGAGTTAATGGCGGCGATCGCCTCAGCTTCGGCCAAAATTGAAGCATTGCAAGCCTTGGGTAATGCCATTGACCGGGAAGCTATTGGGGCTTGGGCGGAACAAATTAACGAACTGAAAAAGATGGTGGAGGAGGGCAACCTTGGGGAACGGGAAATCGAACAAAAATTAGCCCAACTCCAGACCGTCCTAGCTGCTGCCCAGGGTTTTCGGGACAATGCCATTGGTTCTATTGATCGTCTGGAGGACCGAGTGCAACAACGGGTGACGGAAATTCAAACCTTTGCTGCCCAGTTGCAAAACCTGAGGGAAGAAACTAGAGAATTGCTGGCCACATTGCCCCTCGAAGAAATTGACCGTCGGGATTTGGCCAAAATTGCCCTGGGGGGCCTAGATAAAATAAAGGAAATTGAGGGCGATCGGGACCGTTCCACTTTGGAAAATATCATCGACCGGATGGAAACTGCCCAGGATAAGTTGGAGGCAGTGCGTGCCTTACAGACGGAAATTCAAACGCGCATTGCTAATCTTCGTTCCAGGGAAGATCTAGGGGCATTGCAGAAAAAATTGGCGGAAACTAGGGAAAAAGTGGGACAAGTGCGGGAGGCGATCGCCAATCTAGAGAAAATTAAGGATTCCCATCTAGGGGAAATTATTCAAATCCTCCAAGACAGTAATGCCAAGGAAAACTTGATTCAATTGCAAGAAGCACTGGCCAAGTTGCAATCGCTCAAAAATAATGCAAATTTTGCCGATGCCTTACAAGATTTAGCCAAACTAGACCAAATTTTGGCCAATGAAGAGCAAGTAATTGCCGCCATTCGGACTGAACTTTACGGGGCAGGGCAACGGGATTTAACCATTGATACCAACACCGAGCTATCCGTCAGCGAAACTACCGTTGATCTAGCCATTAGCTACCATTTTGGCGACGCCCGTCCTGTTTACGGTTCAGGAAGCCAGAGCAGAAGTTATCCCCAGTGGTGGTTTGAACCCTACATCGGAGCCAGGTTGATCAATCTCAGCTTTGCCCTGGACCAGACCACTAACTACCGCTATAACAGCTCCCTAGTTTCCCTGGCGGGACAATTCCAAATTAATGAAACCGCTAGCCGCACTTGGATTAATCCCTTAGTGGGGGGAAAATTGGGGGTGCAGTTGACGGATACTTTGGCCCTTTGGCTCCGGGGGGATGTGTCCGGCTTTGACCTATCGGGGGAGGCGGATTGGAATTGGAACGCCATTTTAGGACTAGATTACTATGTAAGAGAAAATGTGGCCATCCAGCTAGGTTACAAATTTTATAGTTTGAAGTATGGACAGGGCAGTGGCGACGATGGTTTTGATTTTTCCCTGAATTTGAATGGCCTCTATTTGGGTTTGACCCTAAGGCTTTAGGCTGTTTGCAAGACCCCGCGGCCCCCCGAATTTGGGGGAAAACTGAGTGAAAGTCCTCCATTATTGCCGGAGCTTTAGTGGGTCGATTTAGAGGGCGGAATGAAACTTTCCAATCTGAGTCTGTTAACTTTCACCAAGGAATTTATTTTAAAAACTTTAAAAACAGAGTCTTCTAACCGACAAAAATCCCCTTCAGTCTCCCTATAACTCCATAACCCCGGATTATGGTGACTGGTACCATGGCAGGGTTGAACGCAAAACATCTCAATTTATCAAACCAATGAAACCTGAATTTGCCACTGTCCAGGCCTGGGAACAGGCAGATTGCCTGATGCAACCAGCTCTGATTCGCACCATTGACCATCTGCGACAAGGTTTGGAAAGTTGTCCCTGGCGCAGTCGCTACGAGGAGGTGCAGGAACCCATCCCAGGCCATCGGTTAATTCTGGAAAATGAGGGGCAAACCTACGGAGTTAACATTTGGGATTTATGCTTTCAAGTCTGCTTTGCCAATTATCAAGCCCAGCCCTTTGGGGATAACTTGCCGGAGAATAATCAGGCTTTGGCAGTGGAAATAGACCAGGACTTATTTAACGACCAAGGGGAAGTGGATTGGACGAAATTAGACCATAAAGCTCGCCATTGCGTGGAAGTATTTTTAGCCGCCCTGCCCACCGTTGGCCATAGTTGATTTTGATTGCAGGCGATCAACCGTGCGGAGAATTTGTCCTGCCAACATGGCCGCTCCAAAGCCGTTGTCAATATTGACTACCCCCACCCCCACTGCACAGGAATTGAGCATGGTTAACAGGGGAGCCACGCCGCCGAAACTGGTGCCATAACCGACGCTGGTGGGTACGCCAATCACAGGACAGTCCACTAATCCCGCCACCACACTGGGCAAAGCCCCTTCCATACCGGCCACCACAATCAACACATCCATGGCTTGGATTAATTCTCGATGGCTCAACAGTCGGTGAATGCCGGCAACTCCCACGTCCCAGAGTTTCTCCACTTTGAACCCGCAGAGGCTGGCAGTGATGGCCGCTTCCTCCGCCACGGGTAAATCCGCTGTACCTGCACTGAGAACGCCAATGGTACCGGAATATTTAATTTGTAAAGGGGTTTGCACCAGGGCACAAATGCGAGCTTGGGGATAGTACTGCAATAGAGGAATGCGATCGCCAAGGAGATCCGCCACCTCCGGCTCCACCCTGGTCACTAGCACCACCGGATTATGCACTGCTAAGACCTGGATAATCTGCTCAATTTGTTCTGGGGTTTTGCCTGGGCCCCACACAACTTCTGGAAAACCCGTCCGCAGTTGCCGCTGATGATCCACTTTGGCAAAATCATCGATCGCCTGGAAACTGAGGTGTTTAAGCTGCTCAAAACCCTCTTGGCTACTGATGTGGCCACTGGCGATCGCCGTGAGCAATTGTTGGAGGGAATCTGGGGTCATCGGTGCAGAAAACTGAAAAACAGGGCCACTGACCATTCTGGACTATTTGGGCTAGGTTGCCCCGCCGTACATGGCCTGTAGTACCAGAGCCGGATCTACTAAAACTCCGTTATGGCGCAGTTCCCAATGGAGATGGGGCCCTGTGGTTCTTCCCGTCATGCCCACCCGACCAATGCGCATCCCCGCCACCACCTGTTGTCCCTGTTGGAGCACAATGCCCCCCTGGCGATCGACCAAATACCGTTGCCCCTGATGCACTTCCACCCCGCCCATTAAATGACAGTAAGTGTGCTGCCAAGGGCCGGACTGAATGCGAACCATGGTGCCGCAACCGGTATGGTCGGACATTTCCACCACTGTGCCATGCCACCAATTGCGTATGTAACTGCCCAGGGGCGCAGCCAAATCCAAGCCATTGTGGAAAGTGCTAGCCCCAGCGGTGGGGGCTCGGCGGGGACCAAACCCAGAAGTATATTGCTGGAAATTTTCCACCGGGAAAGAAGCATACTGCCAAGGGTTGGTGGAACTGGTAGCCACTGGAGCATATTGAGCAGCAACCTGGTTATTGGAGGCCAAAGCAATGGTCAAGGTGCTACTGGCCATAACCAGAGCGAGGAGAGATATTAACGACCATAGTCGGCATTTTCTGACCCTGGGCCTGGATAAATTTCTACTTAACCAATGCTTTTGACGACAAGTTCGCCAGAAAGAGTTCATAGCACAATCCTCACACGTTTCACACTGCTCCCTAGTGTATGCCTAGAATTGTTCCCTGGCGAAGGTCAACTTATTTATCTCTGGAGGCATACCTGGGTGTGGGTAAAAAGCACGAAAATGCCCATTAATGCCCCTGTCGTCCGTAATGAGGAAAGATCTAGCAAAAGTCTTCTGGATGGAAAGAGGATTGCAAAAAGATTCTTCTCTAGAAAATCTTACTTTTCCAGTATTCTCCTAGACCATTAACTTTAGGCTTTAAGACCAGTTAAATTGGGCTTGGTTTGGTATAGATTGAGGTTAACTAGTTAAAAATACAGTCTATCTTGCTCCGTTGTTGTTGTTCTTCCGCCCCCCGCTGAGCCGTGCTCTACAAAATTCGCCACTATCCCAACTCGGTGTTGGCCGTTACGCTCAAACCCAAGGAACGGCTCTACATTAACCCCGGTTCCCTAATTAGCATGGATGGGGGATTGGTCGTTAGTCGGGTTTGTGGTGGAGGCTGGCTCCGGGCCTTGGCTCGGTTTTTATTGGGTAAAGAAAACTTAATGGTTAATGCCATCCATAATCCCAGCGATCAACCGTTAAGTTTTACCCTAGGCAAAGCCTTACCAGGAAATTTGACCAGGCTAGACTTACCCAAAAATGGCATAGTCATCAATCCAGGAGTACATGTTGCCCATACCAGCGGCGTCAATATGGGGGTGTATTGGCTCGGTCTATCCAGTTGGTGGGGGGGGCAGGGTTTATTCGGTTTGAAACTCCAAGGTAAAGGCCGCGTCTTCCTTGGTAGCTACGGCACCCTTAACCAGTTGTCCTGCCCCCAGAGTTTTGTGGTGGAGCACTCTCATTTAGTAGCGTTTCAGCCCAAGCTCAAGCTCAAAGTTAATTTTCCCCGGGGTATTGTTGGTGATCTCCAGTCCGGTCGGGGGCTGAGTTCCCTTCTAAAGGGCTCCGGCAACCTCTATTGGCAATCCCGTAGCTTGAGCAGTTTAGGCCGTTTTATCCGGCTCCGACTGCGCTGATTTTTTCTTTGCCCGCCCTATGAACATTAAACTTCTCAATTCCCCCCAAACGGCGATCGCCAGGGTACTTCTGGAGGCCAATGAAGAATTAGCAGCCCAGCATGGTTCTTTAATTGCCATGAGTCCCGACATTACGGTGCAAAGTTCCGTGCGGCGCACTAGCGATGGAGCAGGGAAACAGAGTAGCCGGGGCAATCAAGTTAAAACCATGTTTTTAAACAATTATCGAACCGGGGAAAATGGCGGTGAAATTTACCTGGCCCCTCCCCTAGTGGGAAACCTGGGGCACTATCAACTGGGCGGGAGGAAATTAATTGTCCGCCAAAGCTCCTACCTAGCATCCGATGGCAAGGTGGACATTTTCATGGGCTACAAATCCGCCGCCAAGAAAGAACCCTATTCCTGGCTGAGTTTGGTGGGCGTTGGAGATGTGTTAATCAGCTCCTTTGGGGCCATGTATTCCCTGGAAGTGAATGGCAAACAAATTGTCAACTCCGACCATGTGGTGGCCTTTGATAACAGCCTCAAAGTTAAGCCGTATCAAGAGTTGCGTCCCTGGCCCAAACGTCTGGTGCCCAACCAAGAAATCCTCTATGAATTCAGTGGCACAGGTACAATTTTTTGCCAAACCCATGGTCCTCGGAATTTTGCTCGGGAAGTGGGTCGCCAACTCAAACCGGAAAACTTCAAACTGCGCTAAATCATAAACCGAAACCACTAATATCATTGCCCTGTAACTGAAATCTGCCCGCCATGATGGAAGAAGAATCCCTAGAAAAGCTCGAAGAAAGTCTAGAACAGATCGACCCTGAGGAGGATTTGGAAGAGGATTACACCCAACATCTCTTTGCCCATCCCCGGGAAGCAGGGGGAGATAACCAGGTACGTCCTACAGATGATGAATTTAATCTTCCCTACAGCATTAATGGCCATGCCCTGTACGCCACCCTGGAGCTGACCCTGAAGCCCGGTCAAATTGTCCTTGTTGATGCCAATGTAGTCACTGCCATGGACCGTTCTGTTCTCTTTGTTAACAAATTGCGGGGGGGATTGTTGGATGTCCTCCGTAAAGCCCTAGGGATAGATACCCTATTTCTTAACCAATTTACGGCAGAACAAAGCGTTGGCCACCTGCAATTGGCGCCAGCCCTACCGGGGGATATTTGTCATTATTTTTTAACCACAGAAAAAGGTATTTATCTCCGGGCAGATAACTTCCTGGCCTGCCAACCAACGGTGAAAATTGACACTAATTTCGCCAGTATGAAGCATTTTTATAACGATAGTGAGAGTTTTTTATTGCGTTTAGTCGGACAGGGGGATTTGTGGTTCAGTCTTTATGGTGGTTTGGTGCAGGTTTCCATGAACGGCGATCTGGCCTATAATCCCGATTACATTGTTGCATTTGAAGATACCCTGGATTACCAAATGACTAAACAGGAGGGGCTCGCCGTCGATCGCCTACGGGGGGACGTGTGGGGTGGTAAGGGTAGATTGTGCCGCTTCACTGGCCAGGGGAAAATTTGGCTCCAGGCCCGTCAGGCCAATAGCTTTTTGAACTATGTCCAATCAATTTTGCTCAATTTACGTTTTCCCCGACTGAATTAGGGGGATCAACGCATTTACGGAGGACTTGGGCCATGGTAGGATTACCAGGTGAAATTAGGTTATGGGCATTAAAAATAAGCTTTTGCTTCAACGAATTAGAGCGGAAACTCACACCACTTTTGATCCGCAGTCGAAATTAAAACCACTACAAACATCACAACTTTTTTGGCTAGACCGATGACAATGGGGGACGATCTCTGGGGATGGCAGAACATCAATGGTTCACCCTATCTCACCTGTGCTTTGTTGGCTCCCTGGCCCCATGCCTTTTTCACCAGAGCCTTCTATCCCCAATTGCCCGAACAACTGATCACCTATCTTGATCCCCAAGGAAAAGCTTTCCGGGTCAAACAGGTTCATGGGGACGTAACCCTAACGGCAACGGAAATTGGCCAAACTCCCTTGGCCCCAGACAGTACCCATCCCCCAGCGGATGGCATCATTAGCGACGCTCCCCACCAAGGGGTCTGGGTGGCCAGTGCGGACTGTACCCCGGTATTGATTGGCGATTTGATTGGTAAACGTGTGGCGGCGATTCATGCAGGCTGGCGGGGGACCAAAGCCAGAATTGTGCCCAAAACCATCGATAAATTTCTGGCCCTGGGTAGTGAGTTAAAGGATTTACGGGTTGCCCTAGGCCCGGCGATCGCCGGAGAGGTGTATCAAGTCGATCCCTGGGTGGCCTTGGAAGTGGGGCAAAGTGTGCAAGCAGTACAAAAATTAGCGACAGAAGAACAGCAATGGGACCATTTATCCACCATGGTGAACCCGCCCGTGTTACCTGATGCAGAACCGGAAAAATATCGCCTTGATGTGCGTCGCATCAATCAATTGCAACTGTTAGAGTTAGGTTTTGCCCAGGAACAGATTGCTGTGGCCCCCCACTGTACTTTCCAAATGGAAGAACTTTTTTTCTCCTATCGCCGTACCCACACCAAGGAGGTGCAATGGTCTGGCATTGTCAGTTACTGACGCGGAGACAAAATGGGAAATCACTCACGCCTCGTCTCAATTTTTTCCTTGGTTAGTGGTTGGGGCGATGTTGACCAACTATTACAGTTAGGGAGCGACAAATATTTTGACCTCCGTACCGGCAGCACCCCCTCCTTTTTTACAGACTTTGGGAGGTTTTGCAAAGTTCAGGAGGAGGTCAACGTTAGAGTTCAGCAAATTAACAAATTACTTTTTCGCATTTTCTTTAAAATCCTTATCCACCACAAAACGGTTAGCCACGGTTTCCGGTTGAATAGCCGAAAGAATTACCTGATTAGAGTCCATAATGATCACAGCCCTGGTACGTCGGCCATAGGTGGCATCAATTAACTGACTACGTTCCTTGGCATCGCTGATAATCCTCTTAATGGGAGCGGATTCTGGACTGACAATGGCAACAACCCGATTGCCAGAAACAATATTGCCAAAGCCAATGTTGATGAGTTGAATTTCCATAGATTAGGGTGGATGGGAAATGGGAGGAGAGGGGGAAATGATCGCTTAGGTATTTATTAGAAGCAATGGTTAGCCTTTAAGAGTAAATGTCTGTTTGTCCCGTAATTTAGCTAACTGAGTTAAATTATGGCCAATTTCAGCCTATCCCTCCTTTTACTTTCGACTTTCAGGGCTTTTTCCGCGTCTATCCAGAGATAGATTAATCCGGAAAATTAGGACGAACCAGCGGATTTATCGTCAAATTGCCCAATATTTCCGGTTGTATCCACGGAAACTCCCCTTTGTCAACTTTCATGGAATTTTCATGCCCTTTGTTGCCATTGCTTTCGCCAAAATTTTTGATACCCTCGACGCCACCACCCTAAGTTTTGGGCGCACCCAACTTTCCCTCTTGGATTTATTCCAGTTGGCCCTATCTGCCCTAGCCATATTCGTTTTAACCCACTACCTCAATCGGGTTTTACGGAGCATTGTTCTACGGCGTTTTATTTATGAACAAGGCATCCGCTACATTGTGGCCAATTTGTTGAGCTATGGTTTGGGTTCTTTTTTGTTCATTGCCATGCTCCAAACCAGTGGCATTAACCTCTCTTCTCTCACGGTGGTGGGGGGCACCCTTGGGCTAGGGATTGGTTTAGGTCTGCAAAATGTGACCCGTAATTTTGTTAGTGGGGTAACTCTGCTGGTGGAGCAAAAGGTCAAAATTGGCGACTATATCCGCTTTCAGAACATTCAGGGTTATGTGCGGGAAGTATCCACCAGGGCCGTGGTGGTGGGACTCAAGGATGGCTCCAAAGTAATTTTGCCCAGTAGTCTACTGATCGAAAATCAGGTGATTAACTATCATTACGAAACGCAAACGGTGCGTTTGACCGTGGCCGTGGGGGTGGCCTATGGCACTGATCCGGTGTTGGTGACGGAAACCCTTTTGATGTGTGCCTATAGCCAAGCCTGTGTGGTCAAAACTCCCCCAGCCCAGGTGATTTTCCAGAATTTTGGCGACAATGCGTTGGAATTTGAGCTTTGGGTCTGGATTGAAGAGCAATACATGGGCCAGCATCCGGAAATTCTTAGTGCCCTACGCTACACTATTTGCTTTTACTTTAAGCGCAATGGCATTGGCATCCCTTGGCCCCAACGGGAACTCTGGCTTAAAAATCCCGAGGCGATCGCCAAATATTTTCACCCGGATTTGGATTTGCCCAGCCTGTCTGACCCAGCGCCCCAAGAACCGACCATTTCCCTCAGTCAGGTTTTGAAATCGAGTGACTATTTCAGTGGCTTAAACGAGTTGGAAATTCGCCAGTTGGTGGAAATTGGCCAGTTACAATCCCTGCAATCGGAGGAGGTGCTTTTTCGGGAACGGGATCCAGCCGATGGCTTTTACATTGTCATTTCTGGGCTGGTGGAAGTCTATACGGAGAAACTGGGTCGGGTACTGGCGAGTTTGGGACCTGGTAGTTTCTTTGGTGAATTAGCCTTGATGCTGGGCATTCCCCGCACTGCCTCGGTTAAAGCTAAGGAAAAATCTCTCCTGTTTGTGGTGCGATTTCCCCAATTTGAACAATTGCTACAAAGCAATCCTGATTTCCGTGAAGCTATTATCAATGCGTTGGGGGAACACCAAGGGGAATTAATGCGCCGCAAAGAAGAACTGGCCACCAAGGGTCTCCTTACTTCGGAAGAGGAAGATAGTAATATTATGAACTGGGTGCGTAAACGGCTCCAGCGGCTATTTGGTTAGGGACTGAAGACCACGGACGGACAATTTTTACTAATTATTCCTGAGGTTATTATGGGCAATCGATCTCGTTTTGGGGCATTGACATCCCTTGGTTTAATCGTTGTTGCTCCCTTGGTTCTGATTCTGAGTCCCAATTTTTCGGCCATGGCTACGGAACCGACCCAGACCCAGCTACAAACGGCGGCCAAACTTGTTTGCCAAGCTTTGAGTGAAGGTAAATCCCCCGATGTGGCCAGGGATGCCGCTAGGGCATATTTAATCGCCGAAGTGGGTAGTCGTGATTTGCTAAATGCCGATAATGTTCGCCAAAAACTACGGCCGGAAGTGATCAAGCAATGCCCTGGCCAAGCGATGAAACTCATTGGCCGCTAGACCTTGCTAACAAATAAACAACCTCGATAATTTGTCCTGCTAATGCGTCTTGCCACCACCATTGAAGCGATCCTTTATCTCCAGGCTAAACCGGTGGCGATCGCCGACTTGGTCAGCATCAGTGGTCAGGAAAAGGCCTCCGTGGAGGATGCCCTGATGGAGTTGATGGAGGACTATGCTCACCGGGACAGTGCCCTGGAAATTGTGGAAACTAACCAGGGTTACAGCCTGCAACTCCGGGCCGCCTTTCAACATCTGATCCAAGATTTTGTCCCCGCCGATCTCAGCACCGCGAGCCTCCGTACCTTGGCGGCGATCGCCATTAAATCCCCCCTACTGCAAACAGACTTGATCGAACTACGGGGCAGTGGAGCGTACCAACAGGTGCAGGAATTGGTGGAAACGGGTTTTGTCCGCAAAAGAAAGCAAACGGAAGGACGCTCCTATTGGCTGGAAATCACCGACAAGTTTCACCAATACTTTGAGATTGATAGTTTACCGGCGGATTTTGCTGAAAAAAAACCAAAATAAGCAAAAAAAACATCCGATCTTCTTAAACCCATCCCCAAAAACCAGTTTCACGCTTGATCATTATCGACTTAATCCCACAATTGCCAATGGATATGACTGCTGGGGAAACCCTAGGTTACGGACTAGGAACGGGAGGTTAACTTTGCTGAATCTGCCTCAGAGAGCTTTTTCTCACTAGTTTTACCCCGTAACTTTTCCCGCCAAAACAGCTAAAAAGATCGGGCAAGGCCGCCGACAGCCCTGATAATGGGAAGGAATTGTCGCAAGAGGGTATCAGTCCGTTGTGAAACCCCGTTCTTTTTTCGTTCTACTGGCCGCCGTTGCAATTTTTTCATTGGCTGTGGCCGGCTGGGGTACTGCCCTGGTACTAGGCCACAGTCCCCTTAATTTAGCCCGGGGAGGGGTGAGCCGTAGTCCCATGGCCCCAGGGTTAATTCCTGGCCAGTCACCCATTATGGTGTCTTTGCTGGTTAATCCCGATCGCCTGGAAGCCTTTACCCAATTGGCAGTTAATCCTGGGCGGCGGCGTCGATCCCACCGGGAGTTGGCCGAGTTGGAGCAGAGTTTGCTTGCTAAAACGGGGCTGGATTATCGCAAAGAGGTGAAACCCTGGTTAGGGGAGGAAGTTACCCTAGCGGTGACAGATTTGGATTACGACCACAATGGAAGCAATGGAGCCCAACCGGGATATTTACTGGTGGTCCACAGCCGGGATCCAGAGCTGAGTCGGGAGTTTTTGCAACTGTCCTACGCCACTGCGGCGATCGCCGGAGATACGGACCTGGTGTTTGACCGTTACCAAGGAGTCAAAATTACCTATAAACACCCCGTTAACCCAGTGCCCAACGGCAATTTACTGGCCAGTGCGGTGGTGGGGGACTATGTTCTATTTGCCAATCATCCCCAGGTTTTGCGCCAGGCTTTAAATAGTTTGCAGGCCCCTTCCCTCAGCCTGGCCCAAACCGCAACTTACCAACAGGCCCTAGCCAGTTTAAATAACCCGAAATTGGGAATAGTTTATGCTAATTTTCCTGCCCTTGCCGCTTGGCTTGGCCAGCGACCTGCCATTGATAAAAATTCTGACCAAACGGCGATCGAACAAACTTTAACAGTGGCTTTATCTCTCCAAGCCCAGGGATTGGTGGCCCACACTGCTTTGACGGGGGTACCTAGCAATAACCCAGGGGAAAAGGCGGAAAATGTAACTGCCATTAAAACCAATTTAGTTAACTTACCCCCCAGCAGTAGCTTGGTAATTAATGGTCAAAACCTAGCTCAACAATGGCAACAGTTGGCCACGGGTTTAGCCCCCCATAGTCTCCTACAACAGGCCTTAAGTAAGTTAGTTTATGATTGGCAACAGCCCCTAGGTTTAGATTTAACCACTGATATTTTTCCTTGGGTGCAAGGCGATTATCAATTAATCTTTTTGCCCAAAACTAATCCGAGCCAAAATGATTGGGTATTTGCCGCCCAGGACTTGGATGCCGCCGCCACTGACTTAGCTTTGGAACATCTAGATCAATTGGCGATCGCCGCTGGCTACCAATTATCAACTTTGGACCTGGGTGGGCAACGGGTATGGGCTTGGACTAGTCTCCAAACCCTGGCCAAGCAGAATATTACCAGCCTACAAACCCAAGTTAGGGGAGTTCATTGCCGAGTCGGCGATCGGGTAATTTTGGCCAGTTCCCTCGAAGCTTTATCCCAAGTGTTGGACCAAACCAGTCCTTCCTTGGCTGATCAACCAGAATTTCAACAGGCATTGTCCACTTTGCCCGATGACAGTTACGTTTACCTTGATTGGCAAAGGGGAGAACCATTTTTTAGCCAACAATTACCCGTGCTCAGGGTATTGGAGTTATCGCTCAAACCTCTGTTTAAAAATTTACGATCCCTAACCATTAATCAAGAGTCTAGCTCCACTTCCATTAGCAACAGCACTATTTACCTGAATCTGGGGGTTGATTAGCTTGGGGAAGTGCTCTCGCCATCTGAATTGGGAGCAAAGGTTTAGAGCCTGTTTTAAAAGCCCCCTTGGGCCCCCCAATTTTGGGGAAAAGTGAGTGAAATTCCCCCAGTATTCCGGTCGATTTAGGGGACGCAATAAAACTGTCTAAAAACGTTCTTAGGGAAATTTCCTTTGCTTTGATCGGATTAGCGTTGTTCCACACTTTGGCAAAATTTTGCCGACAAACCGTCAAAGATCCATACCTCCCTCACTGAGCACCACATTGGGATTTTCCCCCATGCGGAGGATATGGGCCGCCGTATTGTGTACGCCAAATTCTGCCCCCAGTTGGGCCCCCAGGGTGCCATGGATGGCCATATAGGCCATGAGAAATAGGGCAAAACCGAGATAGGCCCAGCTAACTTCATTGCGGCAATTGGTGCGCCAAACAAACCGTTGATAGCCCCGCCAAATAGTTGTGCCCACCATCATCGCCAGTAGCAGGATGCCCCCCACGCCATGGAGCAACATGGTAGTACCAGCGCCAATGCCCCAATCACTGACTTGATTTGTGGGAGGTTGGGCCAAAAGAATTTCAAAAAAGCCCGCCGCCACCGTGAAAAAACTAATGAAGGCACCGGCCACGGCATTGTACCAACCCACATCAAAGAAGTTTTGGCGCTGGGCGGGAATGGCAAACCCTTTGAGAATTGGCCGCTCCAAGGGGAAAAATACGCCCGCAAAATCAAAAATTAGGGCAATGATGAATAACCCCAGACTGAAATGAACCAAATTGGGATGGATGGGAAATCGGTAGGGCAGACCATTGGTGCCTAGCTGGAGGCCAATTTCTTTGAGTTGGTCAATCAGGGAAGGGTTCATGGTGCGGTCAATTTCCTCAGTGAAAATGAGATGGGGGGTAAAACTTCTATTTTGAAAACTTGTTAAGACTAGGGAATAATGCCGTCTTTGGTTGCTTGGACTACGGGTAGGGTGTGCAGACCATAAACCCAATCCACTAGGGAGCCAAGGAAGATTTGGATGCATACTAACACCATAAATACAGTGGCTAGCATGAGGAAAGGCAGGCTGGTTTTCAGCGGATTTCGCACCCTCAACACTCCCCGCCAAGCCGTTAACCCTGCCAAAATGGCAGACAATGACCAGCCGTTGACCGTGTGCCAATCCAATGCCGGTTGGGCCGCCGGGTAGGGCATCGCTAGAGCCGCTTCAAATTCCCCAAAAATCACTGCAAAAAAAATGGCGATCGCCGCTGTGAGCCAATTCCACCAAGCGACTTCAAAGAACCGAGGCTTTTTTTGGAGGTAGCCCACCAGTTCACTAATGTAGGCAAAGAAAACCATGCCAATGACAAAGTGGACAATGATGGGATGGAGGGTATCGGGGTAGGGCAGATTTTGGTCATTGAGGGTGAACATGGGCAGGTTCCGCAAAGTGGTTGGGTTTGGGGGCTGAAGTTAATAGTTGCCGGTGTGGTCAGGTCAAGAACAGATTTAAATACAAATTTAGCTAATTTAAAAACTAATAAAAAATTAAAAGTAATTGGCCATAGGTTAACCCCCCTACCGATTCATACCGGGGCTAGGTTGGGGGACGAAAGGAGCCCTTTCCCTTTCCGGTGTTTTGAAGCCAAGGTACAACAGGACGATAAAAATCAGGGGCGCAATGATGGCGATCGCCTTGATGCCTTGGTGTTCCTGCCGTTGGGCTGGGGTCATGGCGGCCCATTTTAGTTCCTGGGCGGTGGGGGCGTGGGGACGATGGAAACGGTCGATGGTTTCTTCCGCTAGCCATTGGGTGGTGGATTTGAAGTTATGCAGAGGAGTGGGCAATAGCTCTAGATAGGTGGCATTCCGCAATAAATCCCCTGCCTTGCCTTGGATGCGTACCCGGTCAAATAAATTGGCTACCCCATTGTTCAAGCCCAACTTCATCAATGTGCCCCGCAGTTGGGGATCGGGACTAACTAACGGTTTACCATTGTGTACCGCCATTAAATTTTTGGCGATCGCCGCTCCTTGTTGGTAGGCAATCTGGGCCAGGGCCGGTTTGGGATTATCTTTGACTGTCACACAGTCCCCGGCGGCAAATACCTGGGGAAAACTAGGCAATTGCAAAGTACTGGTTACTAGGGGTTGCCCATGGCGATCGAGTTCCTCGGCCGGAATCTGTTCCTTGAGGGTTTTGAGTAGAGGGTTAACCGCTGTGCCGGCGGTCCAAATGGTGGTGCCAGTGTCTAAGTGGCGCAATTCCTCCTCCCCAGTTTCCACAAACTGCAAACTTTCCGGGGTAACGCTTTTGACCCCCACCCCTAACTTCAACGTCACCGGAATAGTTCTAGCTTGCAACTCCTCCAGGGCACAGCGCTTGAGCCCGCTATTGGCATCCCCGGCCAAAATTCCCGGCGCATGGTTGACCAAGTAAATTTTTAAATCGTTGATATTGCCCCCCATGGGCACATACCAACTGGGCAGTAAATCCGCCAACGTGGCCGCCATTTCCACCCCCGCCGGCCCGGCCCCCACGATCGCCACGGTCAATAATCTTTCTTTTTCCGCTTGATCTGCTGTGGTTAACGACTTTTCTAAACAGGCTTTGAGATGATCCCTAAGGGCGATCGCCTCGGTTTGGGAACGGAAAGCAAAGGCATTTTCTGCCGCCCCCTGGGCCCCCAAATACCCCTGCACTGACCCCACTGCCAGCACCAAATAGTCATAATGCTGTTCTTGGCCAGAATCAAGTACTAACCGTTTTTCCTTCAATTGCACATCCGCAACTCGGGCTTGGACTATATCAATGCCGCTATCGGCCAACAATTTTTCATAACTGGGACAAACCACCGACTCTGGTAACTCTTCGGTGAGCAACTCGTAGAGCATGGGCTTAAAGACAAAATTTGCCTGGGGTTCCACTAGGACAATGGGGCCGGCGTGCTGATGATGACGCAGATGGAGAGCAGTGAATAGTCCAACAAAACCACCACCGATAATCACCGTTGTTGCTGAATCAGACGAATTAATGGCCACAGTTTTCCATCCCACTCCCGAACAAGTTTCACTATGCCCGGAGGCACTTCCCCTGTAAAGGTAGCACGCAAGTAAAAAGTGGGGCCAATTTCCTGGAAACTGGAACCCCACTTAACAAAACTTAGGCCAAAGATCTTAGGTTAATCAGACGAATTACATAGGAGGCAGAATTACTTGGTCAATGACATGGATTACACCGTTGCTGGCATCCACATCGGCGGAAATGACAGTGGCTTTGTTAACTTTCACTTTGCCATCTTTGACTTTGAAGGTGAGGGCTTCCCCAGCTAGGGATGCCACTTCACCGGATTGAACCTGGGCGGCGGTGATTTTGCCAGGAACGACGTGGTAGGTCAAAATTTTCACCAATTTATCTTTGTTTTCGGGCAACAACAGACTTTCCACCGTACCAGCGGGCAGAGCGGCAAAGGCATCATTGGTGGGGGCAAAAACGGTAAAGGGGCCTTCAGCGGATAAAGCTTCCACTAAATCAGCCGCTTTGACTGCTGCAACGAGGGTACTGAAAGTTTCATTGCCTGCGGCGACTTCCACAATAGTCATGGCGCTGTCCGTGGCGGCTTGACTAACTACGGCAGATTTTTCGGTGGTTTCCATTTCCGCCATGGCAACGGTGGGCATCCCCAGGGCAAATCCAGTCAGAGCGGTAAAAGCAACAATTCTAGCAGCGGTTTTCATAGCAATGTTTCCTAGTGAGAAGACTGTCCATCGCTATTATGACAAATTATAAATTTTTGTGAAGAAATGTTAAGACAAAATTGCCACTGGCACAAGCTGACCCCTGAACACAGGTTAGAAAATATCCGCCGGATCTGCGGCCCGCAAACGCCCCACGGCGATCGCCCCGGAAATGCAACACATGGCAATGGTCATAATTAATACAGTTAACGCCCTGGCCGTGGTCATAATCAGGGGCAAACCCGTGGCCCGGGCTGTGTTGGTGTAGAGTAGAATCCCCAAGCCAAAACTGGGTAAAAAGCCAATCACTGCTAGCAATAGGGCTTCTTGGAACACAACTCCCAACAAATAACGATCGCCGTAGCCAATGGCTTTGAGGGTGGCATATTCCGGTAA
Source organism: Synechocystis sp. IPPAS B-1465 (assembly GCF_003015225.1). Classification (GTDB taxonomy): domain Bacteria; phylum Cyanobacteriota; class Cyanobacteriia; order Cyanobacteriales; family Microcystaceae; genus Synechocystis. Next base: position 3,393,424 of record NZ_CP028094.1, read on the forward strand.
ATGGTCAGAAACGTCGGTGTAGAGAATTTGGTAAACAATGACGGTGCCCACAATGAAACCCATAGCGGTGCCCAAACCAAAGACAAAACCAATGGTGGTGCGGGTTTGCCAATAATTCAATTCGTATTGGACTAACTTTTCCTTGGTGAAAACCTGGACATCCCCCTCGGTTAACTCTTGGCGGATTTCCTCCGCTACTTTTTCCGGATCAGCGCCGGGTTTGAGTTGCAAAATACCCGCATCAATGGAACTGCGGTCCCGATTAGGAAAAAGACGGAAGAAATTCAAATCGCTGGTAATTAAAGTCCCATCCGCCCCAAAGGAAGAACCGAGGGTGAATAAACCCTGCACCTGGATGCGGCGATTACCCACTTCGGTGAAAACTGGGCCGTCGGCTTCTAACAGGGCCGGCACTGGGCCAAATTCTTCCCTGGAGTCTTGGTCAAACAGGAACACGTCGGGGCGCTTAATCAAATCTAAATTTTCGGCTACCCCTGGTAGATTGATCGGATTGTTAACGGGGTTGAAACCCATGATGTAAATCTGGCGGCTGACTTTAGTTTCCGGGTTTTTCCAGCGGTTGATGTCAATGTAGAGGCTAGTGCCATCCTTAACAGAGGCGTTGCCCATGGCCTGGTATAAACGGCGGGCTGCAAAAGGGGTGGGGTTAACAAAGGTGTCCGTTTGGGTACTGAGAATGAATAAATCCCCTTGCAAACTTTTAGGAACCCGGACTGCACTGTCAAACAAGGCATTTTTGAACCCCAGTTGCATAAAAATCAGCACATCGGCAAAGGCAATGCCGGCGATCGCCGCCAGGAGTCGCATCCTTTCATGGAATAGCTGGTGCCAGGCAAGGGGAATTTTCATCTACTAATGTACTGATGGATAAATCTTTGGTTGATTGATTGTTAGTTGGGGGCAGAAGGAGGAGCGCTGTCGGGTTCAATTTTGACCACCACTTTGGCGTTGCTCAAGCCGGCCACGGTTTTGCTGGCGCTGGGACTGAGGGCAATTTTTACTTCCACCACCCTGGCATCAATGTCGGCGGCGGGGTCGGAGTCCAGCACATCATTTTTGCCAATTCTCAAACCAATATTGGTAACTCGCCCTTCCAATTCACCGCTAAAGCTGTCGTTTTCACTACGCACCCAAGCAGTTTGACCTAGTTCCACCCGGCCAATGTCATTTTCATACACTTCCGCCACCACAATCATTTGGGACGTAATGCCGAGATCGAGGATGCCATTGGTATCACTAACTTTTTCTCCAGGGCGAGTATAAATTTTTAACACCTGGGAATCCACCGGAGCCCGCACCAGGGCAGTGTCCAACTCAGCTCGGGCTTCCTGGAAACGGGCCATGGCCAAATTCAATTCTGCTTTGGCTTTTTGCACATCCACCGGACGAATTTCGGCAATTTGAGATAGGGTGGCCCGGGCCGATTCCCTTTCCAGCACCATGGTTTGGGCGTCCTTATCTCGGACTGATTGCTGTTCCCGAATTTGTTCTTCTAAAGTAGCTTCGGTTTTCATTAGCCGAGCCTGGGCTTCTCGCAAGCGCTGGTTGCTGGTCTCCAAATTCAAACGTCGCTGTTCCCAGTCTGCCATGGCGATCGCCCCATTTTCCGCCAAACTCCGATAACGCCGGTCATCGTTGGCCGCTTGATTTACCTCTGCCTGTAGGCGATCGATGGTGGCCTGTTGCTCTAACTTTTCCCCTTCCAACTGCTTAACCAAATTGGCCAGGGCGGCTTGGTTGACAGCAAAATTCTGTTCTAATTCCGCCTGGGCTTTCCGGACTTGGGACTCCTGGGCAGCGATTTCTCCCCGTTTGGCACCGGCTTCAATGATGGCCAAATCTGCTTGGGCTACCCGAACCGATTCCTGGGCAGAAACCACAGCGGCGGCTTTTTGTTCGTAGGAATCCAGCACTGCCACCACCTGGCCTTCTTTGACTTTGTCCCCTTCTTTGACTAATACTCTGGCTACTTTCGCCCCACCAAAAGAACCGGGGGAAGCGGAAAGCTTAATAATTTCCCCTAGGGGAGCAATGCGTCCCAGGGCGGCCACGGGCTTGTCTTCTGGAGCTTGAGTTGCGGGAGAAAGGGCACTGGAAGCGTTATCCTCCCCTTGATTGACCCCGGAACGGAGACTGTAAAAAATTATGCCCCCGGTGAATAAAACCCCCACCACCATGGCCAAAATGATCCAACGGAGGCTATGGTCAGGGTTGGTAAGTTGTCCAGTCCTAGTGGATTCACCCATAAAGCAAAAAGGGCCAATAGCTTGAAAATGCTAAATGGATTGTAACATTTTGATACGGGAGGATTCAGGGCACGGGGACACAGTTATTGCTTATTGCTGGCTTTCAAGGGCGTAGATTTTCCCCCGCCTGTTGGTCCAGAAGCCAGATCAGTTCCCCCTGGGGCTGGATAAACCGGGCTGGATATTGTTGGGGGTCGGCTTCGGGGGCAAAAATTTCCCCTAATGCATGCTGTTTACTGGCCCCTGCTACGAGAAAAACTACCGAACGGGCTCGGTTAATCAGGGGAATAGTAAAAGTTAACCGGGGTTGGCCATCTTTATTGCCCACCGTAATTAGGCGATCGCCAACGGTCAGGGCGGGGGTATGGGGAAAAAGGGAAGCGGTGTGGCCGTCGTCCCCTAAACCTAAAAGGATTAAGTCAAAGGCGGGGAAATGTCCTGCTTCCACCTGGAAAAAGGTGGCCAACTCATTTTCATAGGTCTGGGCATCCTGCTCAGGATCGGCCGCAGCAGTAGGCATGGGATGAATATTGGCTTCGGGAATGTCCACCTGGTCCAACCAAGCGAGGCGGGCCATGCGTTGGTTACTGTCGGGGTGGTCCACGGAAACATAACGTTCATCGCCCCAAAAAACGTGGATCTTTTCCCAGGGGAGGGCTTGGCGGGCGAGGGCTTCATATAACGGTTTAGGGGTGTTGCCCCCCGATAGGGCAATGGTGCCTTGACCCCGCTCGGCGATCGCCTTGGTAATACGAGTGGTGACACAGACCAGGGCCCGTTCAATCAAAATTTGTTTATTTATCAACACATCCACTTGGGGAGCCATGGAAACCTCTGGGGAATGGATAATCTTGTTTTTCCCCTCCATCTTGGAGTCGTTTCCCGTTTAGGTAAAGGAATTGTGGAATTTCTTCATCTTTTGGCTTTTTGATGGGCTAATTTACCGTAACCCCCCAAGAGCATTAGCCACGTTACCACCACCAACCAATGGAAAATGGCGATTAACCATAGGGAGCCACTGTGCCAATAAATTGCTGTGGTTGCCACCGCCAGTAGTCCGGTAAGACCGAGAAAAATAGGCTGGAAAAATACATTTCTTCCCCTGGGATAAAACAGGAGGGCGTTGAGGGGATGGTAGAGCAAAAAGAGCACTAAACTCAGCAGCATGGCCCCCAGCGTTGGCCAAAACAAATTCAGTTCCGTGGGATAGGGCAACAGCATAACCCGAAACACTAATTCTTCCCCCAGCGCCGGCAGAAAGAATAGGGCCAGGATTGACTTCATACTGCCCCCCAAGGATTGCCCCCACCATTGCCATTGCAATAGACCAAATTTAAAGCCCAAGGTCATGGCGATCGCCCCGTAGACGACAACAGCGATCCCGAAGAATTGCCAATCCTGGGGCCGGGGTAAAAATACTATCGCGGCCAAAATGCGCCGAGCTAAGGCGGAAAGAACAGGCACATCGCCAAAAATACCAGTGGGGGCCAGGGGTAAAATTTCCGGCATCGATCCTCCCACTTGGTTGGGGCGCATAAACCAAAGCTGAGCACCCTGTTCCAAGAAAATTTGGTTGAGAATATCCTGATTCAACCGGGGCAACATGGACTGCCAACTGAGCAGGGCATTGGCTAGGGTATTTTCCTGGATGAAATCGTATTGATTGGTGGGATTATCCGGATCTAAACCGGCTAGGGTGGCGGCATTGTTTTGCCAATCTTCCCTGGTAATACCCCTGGGTTTTAACATCGTCAACAGGCGATCGCCTAATTGCTGTAGCCGTTGGAAACGTTGATTTTCCGGGGAATTGCCATGCTGGGCTAACCAAGTGATAATTTCCGGGCTATTTTGCACCTTTTGCTGTAGACCAACAATGGCCAAGTACAAAGCTTGGTTGGAATCCTGTACACAGGAAGCTGCTGGACTAACCCCTGCGTAGCCAGTGCCATCCCCCGTGCGGTATCGAGCCATCATGATTTGCAATTGTTTTTGCAACTCATCCAGGGGAGAAAGTACGGAGCCGCCGAAGTTATAGTCCTCCAACACATCCAGTTTGACTACTACATCGGCAAAAGGACGACTCTGAATCCAGCCCCGCTGCAAATTACCCGCGTAGTTTTCCCAGGTTTGGGAACCAGCAATGATGCCCTGGGGATTATGGGCATAGACCTGATAGTAGGGAATTTCCCACTGCAACTCCTCTGTAAAGGGATCCCGGATAACTTTGGGCAAGCTAAAGGAAAAATGCCCCGTCACCGTACCCAACATAATTTTTTCCCCCAATGCGCCCCCAATGCCGCCAAATAAATGCATCCCCAACAGGCGATCGCCTTCTTGCCATTGCCCTAAAGCTACTGCGGGGGAATCACTGCGGGGATCAACTAAAACCTTTTGGACTGTGCCTTTGCGAGCAGGGGTATTCTGCCAATTTTTGTGACTAATGTAGTCCCGACCGGGACCGAGGCGAAAAATTTGTTCATCGGGTTGCAATTGCACCAAGGATCGGGGGTTGAGGGATTGGACCGTAAATATGCCATCTTTTCCCTGGGCACCATAGACGTACCAACCCGCCTGACCCACGGGGGAACTAGCCAAATCCCTGGGGGTGGACATAAACCGATCGCCGTTTAAGTGGGGTTGTTGGGGAATGCGAATGGTTTCCTGGGGCCCGTCAAACTCTTTACTGCCAGGGTTGTAATGTTGCACCAGCATCAAATCCGCTGGGCAGGGTTTAGTTCCAGGGCAATCCTGCGGTATGGCATTGGCGGGAGCATTGGGCGCAGGGCCAATAATTTTCACCAGGGCTTGGTAGCGTCCCGTCACCATTTCCGGCATGGTGGCCAGTTTAATTTCCGCCTGGTTGCCCACAGGAACATTAACTTGGGCCTGGACAAACCGCACCAGCACATCGTCCACTGGTCTAGCTCCGGCCAAGGATTGCAAAGGCCCCACCTGCGATCGCCCATTTAAACGGTTGGGCAATAAATTTCCTGCCTGTTCACTCTTCAAAGCGGCAGGGGTAAAATTTACATCCGTGGTCACTAGTTTGAGGTATCTGTCCAAATCAGCATTGCTCTGCCAGGTGAGACGGAGTTTTTGTCCCACTAATCCCTGTTGGATAGAAGGCGCTTGATACAGTTCCAACCAAACCCAATCTCCTGTCCTGGCTTTAGTTTCTTCCACCGTCGGCAGGATTAAACGACCCAACCACTCTCCCAAAGGCCGATAATACGCCTCATCTAAATTCTGTTGCAGAGGATAATAATCTACCTGGTTGGCGGGCAACTGACTGCTAATTTGATAATCCGGGATGCGGCCAGAGGTTTCCTGAGGTTGAAACAGCGTAGCTAGGGAAATCACCACCAGAGCGGCGATCGCCACCAATACCATCCGCCAGCGCCATTGCTTCATCTGTGGACTGCCCTAAAAATTGCCATAAAAAAACACCTGGGGCGTCTTTCCTTGTTTCGACTCCAGATGTTTTTCTAATTTCCTCACACCTGTCCTAAGTATAAATCACCAACGGGGATTGTCAAGGCTTCAGACCTGGAAAAAAACTTAATTTTCAAGAAACTTTGACCTAAAGCAGAACTCCGAAGCTTTTTCCATCGTCCTTCGCCGTAGATTGTGAATTTTTTCTAAGATTTTTAAAAATTCTTCAATCAGGGTTTCCCCTGGCCCAGCACCACTCCATAGACCAAAAACAAATTCCCCACTCGGATTGTTTTCGGTTAAGAGTTGTATAAAGGCCATCGCCATTTTAATAATCACGCTAAGATCACGGAGGATTGGCAAAAAGCCCAGGCTGATTGGTGACTTTTTTGGACAGCAACAACACTTCCCTGGATCGGCTTTGCCTTTCCCCATCTGACAGTGTAATTGGTTGATTATTTCAGTGGCCCGGCCGATGGATAATTACCATGGCCCGACCGACCGGGATTTCCAGACCAGTTTGAACAGTATTAAATTAGCCTTTCCGGACAAGGCCTCTGTGAAAATCTTAAAAAAGTATTAAGATTTTAAAAGCTAGCTTATTTTCGGAGGAAATGTGTTTACTCGACTTGCCCAGCAACACCGCGATTTCGTGAAGGATTTAGTCATGAGCTTGAGGGCTTTGGCCACTGTGCTCGAAAATCGGGGCTACATTGCTTCTTGCTACACCTGTGGCGACCAACTCAACAGCGCCTCCTTCATGGTGAGCTTGGGGGAAAATCATCTGATCCGCTTTTTGGTATCGGACTACGGCATCACCTGGACAGAAATGCGGGATGACCGAGAATTAATGAAATTAGAAGGAGCCGAGGCGATCGCCCAATTGGAAGAATTGGCCAATGTGGTCAAATATTGCCTAGCAGATGCCCCCAAAGGTGGCCGCAAAAAGCGCAAAACCGCCCAACTACAACTAGTCTAGGGCCCTTGCCATAACCCCCGATAGCGTGAGTTACCAGGAAATTCCCGCTGATAGTCCCCTGTAAAGCAAGGGAGCTGGAATAGTTTGTTTTACCGTAAGGTGTTGACTCCCCTGCCGGTCAAAACTGTGGAAAGTAAAATACCCACGCCGAACCTAAAATTAGAGCTTGGGAATTGCCGTGACATGTTTCTACGCCTAAGCTCGAGGCAAATGGTTATAGCGTTTTAAACAGATAGTAACTGTTGTTCCCTGGTCAACTGCACTTTTTAGCAAGATACTGCCACTGTGTAAGTCAACACATTTCTTGGCAACCATTAAACCGAGTCCTGTTCCCGTAATATTTCTGACATTTTTGCCCCGATGAAAGGGTTCAAAAATTTGCTTTTGGTCCTCTGGCGAAATGCCAATGCCCTGGTCGGTGACTTCAAAAATAATCTGTTCCGAATCTAGGCTTAGGGCAATTTTAATCTGCCCTCCCCCGGGAGAGTATTTAATCGCATTAGATAACAGATTAGATAAAATAGACCGCACTAACCTTTCATCCACCAATGCCTTCGTATCTTGAGCGCTACAAATAAAGTCAAAATAATATTGGTCACTGACACTTAATTGAATTTCTTCGATAAATTGCTGGAACAATAATTTCAAATCTAACCAATTAGGATTAAATTCCAATTTGCCCGCTTCGGCACGGTTAATGATTAAAATATCATCCAGGAGCTGTACCATATTTTTCACGGAATTTTGAATACGGTGTAAGTTCCGGCTACGCTTATCGGGATCAAGCCAGGCCACTTCAGAATTTTCCAGTAATTGGGCAGCAGCTAAGGCCGTACTGAGGGGAGTACGAAATTCATGGGAAGCCATGGAGAAAAAACGAGTTTTTAGGCGGCTTAATTCTTTTTCCCGTTCTAAAGCTAGGCGGACTTCCTCCGTGCGTCGGCGCTCAGTGACATCCCTTTGCACAGCAATCCAATGGGTGTAAAAACCTGTTTTATTGGCAACGGGCACCAGACTAAATTCCACCCAAAACTCACTGCCATCCTTACGATAATTAATCACTTCAACGGCAGAATCGTTGAATCGCACTTATGTACGACCTAAAAATAGACAGAATAATCCTATAGCAAAGCAAATTCATCACCTTAGTGCTAACTCCCTTAGCCAGTGTACATAGCTTATTTTTTCACACATGAAAGCCTGTAAATAACGTAGTTTGTCTAACATTGTTGTACCTGCTTCTTTTGGGATTACCAGTAATTTTAGTATTAAATAAGCAATTATACAGGTATAGATTTGAATCCCAATTGCATTCTCATTTTTGGCAATCAGTCTATTCAGCTTTAAGTGCATTTTTAAGAATTTCCATAACAATTCTATTTGCCATCTTTTTTTATAAATTTCTGCTATTTTTTCATCACTAACTCCTTCTATTTCTTTACTTTCTATAGGTAAATTTGTAACCAATCTAAACTCTGAATTATCATGGGTGAATATTACCACTCTACTCTCTATTTTATTCTTTCCAGTTCCAACCATATAGTTATCATTGGCTAATTTTTCTAGCTTTATATTATTCTTTATTCTTAATACATGATATTTGTTATTCTCCTTTTGTAATCTCTTGATTCTCTGTAAGTCACAAAATCCTCTATCCATTACTGCTACTCCATTTTCTGGAGTCTCTTCTATTGTTTCATTCCCATATTTATTATCATGACCTTGTCCAAAGTGAATTACTATTCCCCCCGGAATCCCTGTTGATAAGTTAATCCCACTGAATACTTTTACCTGATGAAATCCAAGGTTCCACATCAACTTACTAGTTATGCTGACAATGGTTGAATCGAGAGGAAATATTTCTAATTCTCCCTGCTTAATTTCCTTCCTTTTCGACAATTCCTTTTTTAAGGAAAATATTATTTCTCTAAAAACTCCCACATCCCTTTTTTTGCTTGCCTTTGAGAATGTAGATATATCGACTGTCTCTCCTCGTAAGTTCAGTCTTTTAAACATACTCCTCATGCTTGTCTGGCTCTGGTCTAACACTAATCCTAACCAGATACTCACAAACTTAAATGTGTCTAATACTGGGTAGTCATCTTTAGGAAAATTAGATAGATAAGTTTTGACAATATGTCCAAAATTTGATATCATCGCTTCAATTATTCTAATATTTCTGCCCTTTATTCTATCATTTTAAAGGGCTTTTTTTCTCTTTATAACTATCGTTCAACACTTCTGCTTCAACGGTAACTGATTGCCATTGACTAATGGCTTGCCGCACCCTATCTAATTCAGTGCGACTAGTTTTTGGTCCCTGTAAAACTCGGGGGGTTTTGCCTAGCATTTCTTCAGCAGTATAACCGGTGATTTTAGTAAATGCTTCATTGACATAGAGAATTCTCGGCCCGGGATCATCAATGGGCTCCGCTTCCGTAATCACCACCGCATCATTAGTATTAACCACAACGGATTGTAGCAAACGAATTTGTTCTGCCTGCCGCTTTTGCTCGGTAATATCGGCGACAACCGCCACCAATCCGGCAATATTTTCTTCACTATCCAATAGGGGAGCAGCGGAAAGGACAATTTCAATCCAACTACCATCTTTTTTTTGACATTTTAATTCTAGGCTAGGGGAAACCATGCCTGATAAAACTTTCTGTTTAAATTGCTGATAATCTTCCAGCAAAATGTTGGATGTTAATAATTCTGGATGGGCAATAATTTCTGTTTCTGTCCAACCAAAAATACGTTCTGCTGTAGGATTCCAAATCTGAATTTGGTCTGCTAAATTAAGGGTAAAAATACCCCTGGGGGAGGCCGCAATCAGGGATTGCAGAGTATGGTTAGTGTGGCGGAGAGCGGCTTCCGTTTTTTGTCGCTCACTGATTTCCATTCTTAGGGATTGATTGGTGGCGGCAAGTTGCTGGGTGCGTTTTTCGACTCGGTTTTCCAAATCTTTATTGAGTTGCTGTAATTGCTCATATAATTCCGATTGTTGGATGGCGATCGCGACCTGATTGGCTAGCTGTTTCATTAACTCCACTTCCCACGGTTGCCATGGCCGGGTAAAAGCACATTGATGGGTAATTAACAGCCCCCAAAGATAGGGAAATTCTGATTCATTATCTAGGGAAGAAGCACGATTATGTTGAAGAATGGGCACTACTAATTTTGATTTCACGCCAAATTGTTTGACGAAATCAGCTAGGCAAATCTCTATGTCATCCTGGTCAATGTCATTAATGGCCCGTACTTTACCTTTGGTGTAGGCTTGATGGTATTCAACGGGAAAAACTTCATCGGAAAAGGTCCGCCCTAAAATACTAGGATAATTGGCATTCACCGATTCCGTAATGGCGCTGCCCGTGCCATCTTGCCAAATGCGATAAATTAGAACTCGATCAACTTGCAACAGGGTTTTAACTTCAGCGACGGTGGTATTTAAAACCGTTTCCAAGTTTAAAGATTGGCGGATATGTTGGGTAATTTGGTTAATAAATCGTTCCCGTTGGGTTTGTTGCTTGATGCTAATTTCAATCCTGCGGCGTTCTTGGTTTTGTCTGTGCCATAAATAACAGGTCATGGCGATCGCCAGAAAAACAAATTCGATTGGAATTAGAAATTTGCCCATATATTAGCGAATCCCAGTAGAAAAACCTTACTTAAAATATTTTTGTTTGGCAATAATTTTCATGACTTTTAACAATAAAGCTAAATCATGATCCTTGGCAAAAACGCCGTCAATTTGGGGCAGGTAACTGCGAGCTTGTACCGTGATCTGACTGTCGGCACAATCCGTAATTAGTAGTAGGGCCGGCGGCTTAGCAGACAATTTTTTAATAATGGTCACTAAATCTAAAGTAGCTGAAATATCAATTGATTCATATTTAATCCCGCAACCAACTAGGATCGAATGATATTCTCCAACGTCAACATTGTTAAACAAAATATCTTGGAAGTTGATAGCAGAAATTTCAAAACTTGGACATAAAAATCGCTTGACTGATTGATACCACTGCCGATCCATTTCTAGGATACCAATTTTTGCCTTCGTTTTCTTGCAGGTCAGGGCAGAGGCTTTTTTACCGGCTAGTTTCAACATTGGAGTCTGGCCTCAAATACAAAGTCTGCAAAGTCTCGAAATATTAAACCAGAGAATAAATAATTAAACGCCAAAATATTTCTAGCAAAAACCCCAGTTATTAAACCGCCTAAGTCCCCCAGGAAAGGGGGATATAACAGTATAGATTTTGTCAGCCTTCAGCTTGGCTTTACCGTCAAAAAAACTACAACCCAATAATGCCCCAAGCACTAAGGGCAACGGCAATTATCCCTAAACTGACTAACGCCCCTCCGACGTAAAGCACGACTTTCCCTGCTAGATAAACCCCGGCGGGATAGGGTTGCTTTTGCCATTCCCAACGGTAAGTTAACGGAGCTTGGTTGCGGAAGTAGCCGATCGCCTCTAATTTTTCCCGATGATCAGCACCGTAACGGGGCATCCGGGCAAAGGGTAACTCACCACTAATCCGTTGGGGCAGAATGCGCCGCCGTTGATAGGGCACAGTATCGTAGCCAAAGTTTTCTAAATATTCTTGACTATTGAGCAGTTCGTTGATGAAGCCAGGTAACCCTTTAGTGGCGATCACAATGGACCAAGCAATTTTTTCTTCTTCACTATAAACATCTCGACCCAGTAATCGTTGAATACACATTTGTACAAAACGATAATTATTATTTACTTCAAAATTGCGACGACGAAAGCTATCCGAAAGAGCTAGACCACGGATAAAATCCCGCACGGTAATTTGCTGATTTTTGAATTGGGATTCTAAGGCAATCTGCCGATTACTTTGAATCATTTGTTGCTCGTTGAACACCTGACGATAGGCTGCGGCGATCAGATTATCCATGGCAGAGGGAGAAAGGGTGCCCTCCGTGGTGAAAATACGAGCGTGTTCATCTCCAGAGACTTCGTAGTTGGTAACCCGTTGATTCTGACTAACGGGAGCATAAGCAATTAAAGGCAGTGTCATAGATAAAGTTAGTAATTAAACTTAAAAGTTGTTTAATGTCCAGCCAATAACTGGTATGTGTTGGCATTAAAAATGCGATCCTAACAAAGTAAAATTGAAGAAAAGGGGGAGAAAATCGTAAAGAAATCGGAAAGTTAGCTGATGCGACTAAAACTGTTACATTTCGCAACATGAATTAACCCAGACCTGTTCACCCCTTCAGGTAAGCTGAGGTTGATAGAGAAAAGCACAATGGGCTATGAGAATTCTTTTAGTGGAGGATGATTTGCCGCTGGCGGAAACCCTTGCTGAAGCATTGAGTGACCAGCTTTACACCGTTGATATTGCCACCGACGCTTCCCTCGCCTGGGACTATGCCTCCCGACTGGAATATGACCTCGTTATTTTGGATGTGATGCTGCCGGAGTTGGACGGGATTACCCTCTGTCAAAAATGGCGATCGCACAGTTATTTAATGCCAATTTTGATGATGACAGCCAGGGATACGATCAATGATAAAATCACGGGCTTGGATGCGGGGGCGGATGATTATGTGGTCAAGCCAGTGGATTTGGGGGAGTTATTTGCCAGGGTGCGAGCTTTGTTGCGTCGGGGTTGTGCAACGTGCCAACCAGTTTTAGAGTGGGGGCCAATCAGGTTGGATCCAAGCACCTATGAAGTTAGTTATGACAATGAGGTTTTGTCTTTGACCCGCAAGGAATACAGCATTCTGGAATTACTACTCCGCAATGGCCGTCGGGTGCTAAGTCGGAGCATGATTATCGATAGTATCTGGAAGTTGGAGAGTCCCCCAGAGGAAGATACGGTTAAGGTGCATGTGCGGAGTTTGCGACAAAAATTAAAAAGTGCCGGTTTATCAGCAGATGCCATTGAAACGGTCCATGGCATTGGGTATCGTCTGGCCAATTTAACGGAAAAATCTTTGTGCCAAGGGAAAAACTAGCCCTGAAAACCATGGTTACTCATGCAAGAATCCGTTCACTCGTTCACGCCCCTTTCTGAGAGCTAGTTTCTAAAGTAAAAATTAAGAGGTAATACGAGAAAGCATTATACGGATGAGGGCACCATAAATTATTGCTTCACTTATTTCGGTATAAAGTTCGTAATCCTTGCTTAATCGCCGATAGCGATTTAATCAGCCAAACGAAATCAGTCATGGCTTACGATCTTGATTTACGCATTAAGGTTATAGTTTTCATCGAGAGTGGTGGTGGAATCACAAAGGCTTCGAAAACATTTAGGGTGGGCAGAGCAACAGTTTATCGCTGGTTGGGCAGAGAAGAGCTTGCGGCAACGAAAGTGGAGAACCGTCAGCGTAAGATAAACAGAAAAGAATTAGAAGAGGATGTGAAAAATAATCCTGATATGCTTCTAAAAGAAAGAGCTAAAAAATTTGGTGTGACTTCTGCTTCACTCAGTTATCAATTCAAAAAAATGAAGATTACTAGAAAAAAAACAGTTACTTTATCAAGAGAGGGATGCCCAAAAGCGAGCAGAATATCAAAAAATCTTGAGGCAGTTAGTTTTAATATACGGTATTGAAAGTCTAGTATTCATAGACGAAGCTGGTTTTGAGAAATTTGCATCCTCACTTTATGGATGGTCTAAAAAGGGAGAAAGAGTATATGGAGAAAAGCAGGGGAAAAGAGGGAAAAAAGAAAATCTTGTAGCGAGAAAAAGAAAAATGCAAAAAGACTTGATAGCGCCGATGTTATTCACCGGAAGCTTAAATACAACAGGTTTTGAAGGATGGCTTAAATTCTTTTTAATACCAACATTAACAATGAAATCAATCTTGATTATGGATAACCCCCCCCCCATTCATCGAAAAAATAAGATTAGAGAAATAGTGGAGTCCGCAGGACACATTATGTTATTTTTGCCAACTTATTCTCCAGACTTGAATGATATAGAGCATGATTTTAGTGCATTAAATAGAGCGAGAATGCAGGCAACTCCTGATACTAGTATAGATAAATTTATTCAAGATCACTGCATAGTCTAATGTCTCATAGTTATGCTAATCAGCTATGCTAGCCTATGACAAAGCAGCCCCCCCTCGATGGTGATTGTTTGGTCGGATGAAGATGAATGTAATAAGCAATCAAATTAGCCTAGTACTTCCCGCACATCAGCTACTTGCCCCGTAATGGCCGCCGCCGCGACCATCGCTGGACTCATTAACAAAGTACGGCCAGAGGCAGAACCCTGACGACCCTTAAAGTTACGGTTGGAAGAGGAAGCACTCAGTTGATCACCCTGGAGTTTGTCGGGGTTCATGGCCAAACACATGGAACAGCCTGCTTCTCGCCATTCAAAACCCGCCGCTTGGAAAATTTGATCTAGCCCTGCTGCTTCGGCCTGTTGCTTGACTTGTTCGGAACCGGGCACCACAAAAGCTTTTACCCCGGCCGCTACCTGGTGACCCTTGGCTACCTTAGCGGCTTCCTCCAGGTCGCTCAAACGACCATTGGTGCAACTACCAATGAAACAAACATCGACCTTGGTGCCTTTCAGCGGTTGTCCCGGCTGGAATTGCATATATTTGTAGGCTTCGCTGGCGATCGCCTGATCATCGGGGTTGAGGCTGTCAAGGGTAGGAACCGGCTCACTGATGCCAATGCCTTGGCCGGGGGTAATGCCCCAGGTAACGGTGGGTTCAATGTCCTCTGCCCGGAAGGAAACCACATCGTCGTACACCGCATCGGGTTCACTGGCAATACTGCGCCACCATTGCACTGCCTTGTCCCAATCTTCCCCTTGGGGAGCAAACTCCCGCCCTTTGAGGTATGCAAAAGTTACTTCATCTGGGTTGATATAGCCGCAGCGAGCTCCCCCCTCAATGGACATATTACAAACGGTCATGCGTTCTTCCATATTCATGGCGACAAAGGTTGATCCGGCATACTCATAGGCATAGCCCACCCCGCCCTTAACGCCCAATTTGCGGATAATGTGGAGAATCACGTCCTTGGCGTAGACCCCAGGGGCTAAATCACCGTTAACCTCAATTTTTCTTACTTTTAACTTATTTAAGCTCAAACTCTGGGCTGCCAACACGTCCCGCACTTGGGAAGTGCCAATGCCAAAGGCGATCGCCCCGAAGGCCCCGTGGGTAGAAGTGTGAGAATCGCCACAGGCAATGGTCATACCTGGTTGGGTTAGGCCCTGTTCCGGGGCAATGACATGGACAATGCCTTGATTGCCGGAGCCAATGGGATGGAAGCGAATATTATGGGCTTTGGTATTAACCTCCAACGCTTGCATCATTTCTTCAGCTAAGGAATCCTGGAAAGGCCGTTGCTGATTTTCCGTCGGCACAATGTGGTCCACCGTAGCCACCGTTCTTTCTGGATACATAACCCGCAACCCCCGCTCTTTCAGCATGGCAAAGGCCTGGGGACTGGTGACTTCGTGGATCAGGTGCAACCCGATGAAGAGTTGGGTTTGACCCGATGGCAAAACACTGATGGTGTGGAGATCCCAAACTTTGTCAAATAAGGTTCTTGCGCTCATGGTGGAAGTCTAGACAGGGCGATCGCCGAGGGAAAATGAATGGAGAATGGGGTGGTGGTCGTAGCGACTATCACCATCTTAGCCTGACCTGACAACCTGAACCTAGGAACAATAATGGAGAAAAATCCAGTCAATTTGGTCTTAAAGTCTGGGAAATTAGGCTAGGATGTCACTCAGAGCTTGTCTGAAAACTCCCTCTGGCCCGCGACAAAGATTTGATTAATCCCTATGAGTACTATTTTAGTTGTCGAGGATGAAGCCATTATTCGGGAGTTAATTGGCGAAACCCTGAGTCTGGAAAATTATAAGATTCTAGAAGCAGAAAATGGGGCGGTGGCCCTGGGGCTGCTCAACTCCTTGGAGGTGATGCCCGACTTGATCATCTGTGATGTGATGATGCCGGAAATGGATGGCCATGGCTTGATTACAGCCCTGCAAAAGAACGCCAAAACCGCGGCTATTCCCTTCATTTTTCTGACAGCTCTGGGTACTATGCAGGATTTTCGTAAGGGCATGAATTCCGGCGCGGATGATTACTTAATTAAGCCTTTTAAACAAGAAGATTTACTGAATGCGGTTAATAGCCGTCTGCAAAAACAAGCCAAGTTGTCAGCCTTTTATCAGGGGAGTATATCTAGTTCCTTGACCGAGAGGCCACGCCGTTCTGGTACCATCGGTACACCGACCCTCACCCCGGATGAAGCGGAAATTTGGCGGGATTTAGAAGTGGGTTTAAACACTGGGCAAGTTTTTCTCTTCTACCAACCCAAAGTATCTATCCACAACCATTGTTTGGCCGGCTGTGAAGCCTTGATCCGTTGGCACCATCCCCGTAAAGGTTTTGTTTCGCCGGGACTTTTCATCCCGATCGCCGAAAAAACTGGCTTTATCAGCGTGGTGGGGGAATGGGTAATTGAAACAGTTTTACGTCAATGTCAGCAATGGCAGTACCAAGGGCTGGACCCGATACAAGTGGCAATCAACATTTCTGCCCGACAATTCCATGGAGAAGACCTAATTTGCATTTTGCGGCTCGGCACCCATAAGTATGATGTCAGTCCCCAACAATTGGAAGTGGAATTAACCGAAACTTTGTTGGTGAAAAATGTCCAGGATTCCATTAAGCAGTTGAATGAACTCCGGGCTGAGGGTTTCAGTGTGGCGATCGACGACTTTGGCACTGGTTACTCTTCCCTAAGTTATCTGCAGCAGTTCCCCTTTGATGTGCTGAAAATAGATCAAAGCTTTGTGCGTCACATTGACAAAAACGCCAAGAATAAAACTATCACCGCCTCAATTATCAACCTAGCCCACGAACTAGAGTTGCGAGTAACGGCTGAAGGGGTGGAAACCTGGGCAGAATACGATACCATTGCCCACATGGGGTGTGACGAGTTACAAGGCTATCTTTTTAGTCGTCCTCTGCCAGTGGCAGATTTCACCGAGTTGTTAAGCCGGGGCACGGATGTTCCTATTTTGCCCCTACGGCGCTGACAGTTCAGTCAAGATGCGAAAAATTAAGCAGATTAATAATGGTATTACACCAACAACGTTTCTCCCTCGACCATGGAGCTTTTTGTCAAACCTTAGCCCAAACTGAAAATTTACTCATTGTCCAAGACTTGGATGGGGTCTGCATGGAATTAGTGCAAGATCCCCTCAGTCGCCGCCTGGATGCCGATTATGTCCGGGCCACCACCCTGTTTGCTGAACATTTTTACGTGTTGACCAATGGGGAGCACGTGGGAAAAAGAGGAGTACAGGGCATTGTGGAACAATCCTTTGGGGATGCTTCCTTTGTGCAACAGGAAGGCCTATATTTGCCCGGTTTGGCGGCCGGGGGAGTGCAGTGGCAGGATCGCCATGGCAAAGTAAGTCATCCTGGAGTGGGGCAAACGGAGCTGGAGTTTTTAGCGGCGGTGCCCGAAAAAATCACTAATTGTTTAAAAACCTTTTTTGGCGATCGCCCCCATTCCCTATCCCCAGAGCAATTACAAACGGGCATTGAAGCTTCGGTTTTAGATAATGTGGCTTCCCCCACCGCCAATTTAAATACCTTGGCCAATCTGTTACAAGACTTTCCGCAAATTTACCGAGATTTGCAGGAAACCATGGCTCAATTATTGGATCAGTTGATGGCGGAAGCCGTTGCCCAGGGTTTGGGGAATAGTTTTTTTGTCCACTATGCTCCCAATTTAGGTAGGGATGAACGAGGTAAGGAAATTATTCGTTGGGCCAAAGCTGGGGATTCCGGCACCACCGATTTTCAATTTATGTTGCGGGGTGGGGTCAAAGAAGCCGGGGTTTTGGCTTTGCTAAATCGTTACTATCACAATCGGACAGGGCAATATCCTCTGGGAGAAAGTTTTAGTGCTCGCCAAGCGCCCCCATCCCACCAGGACTTGTTGCATTTGGTGAAAGCGCAATTTGATCCGGCCTTGATGCCGCTGATCATTGGAGTTGGGGATACGGTCACCAGTCAGGTGGATGAAGCTACCGGGGAAATTCGACGTGGCGGGAGCGATCGCCAATTTTTGCAATTAATCCAAGATTTGGGGGATTGGGGAAATCACGGTAACTTAGTGGTGTATGTGGACAGTTCCCAGGGGGAGGTGAAAAATCGCCAACCTCTACAACTAGAAACCGTGGCGGGGCAAACCCAAGTGGTGGCTGGCCCTGGGGATATGCGGGACAGGGAAGAGCCATTGAAGATCAATGTGGCTTTTCCTGGTGGCCATGACCAATATGTAGCGGCGTTTAAGCAGGCGGCCCAGCGCCGAAGAGTCCATTTTTCCCAGTAGTTATGGTGGTGAAGCCATTCTCCGTGGTCGAATTAAGTACCCATTAAGTACCTAATCTCCGGGTAGTATGAACGGGGTTACACCGGTTAGTTTTAACCGTTTGATTTTAATTTTTTGTTGTATCGTAATTTTTGCCTATGGCCAGTGTCAGTTTTGAACAGGTAACTAAACAGTTTGATGATTATGTTGCCGTTAATAACTTGAATTTGGAAATTGAGGACGGGGAGTTTTTAGTTTTTGTGGGGCCGTCTGGTTGCGGCAAAACTACCTCCCTACGACTTTTAGCCGGGCTGGAAACCGTTAGTCAAGGACAAATCTGCATTGGCGATCGCCGGGTGAATGAACTATCTCCCAAAGACCGGGACATTGCCATGGTATTCCAGTCCTATGCCCTCTATCCCCACATGAGTGTTTATGAAAATATGGCCTTTAGCCTCGACTTACAGGGCAAACCCAAAGAAGAAATTAGGCAAAGGGTCTGTAGCGCCGCTGAATTGTTGGGCATCGAAAAATTACTGCATCGTAAACCCAAGGAATTGTCGGGGGGACAGCGGCAACGGGTGGCAGTGGGGAGAGCCATTGTCCGTAAACCCTCTGTGTTTTTGATGGATGAACCCCTTTCTAATCTGGATGCCATGCTCCGGGTGCAAGCCCGCAAAGAAATCAGTAAACTCCATAGCGACCTGGCCACTACTTTCATTTACGTTACCCATGACCAGGTGGAAGCTATGACCATGGGCGATCGCATTGCTGTGATGAAGGATGGCATTTTGCAACAGGTGGACAGTCCAGCTAATTTGTACAATCAGCCCGCTAACCTATTTGTGGCTGGTTTCATTGGCAGTCCCGCCATGAACTTTTTTCAGGTGGAAAGATTAAGTCAGGAAGGAAAAGAAAAGCTGAGTTTGGACGGTGTTGTTTTACCAATGCCAGACAGTGTAGCCAAAAACGGCGATCGCCCCCTAACCCTCGGTATTCGCCCTGAAAATATTTACCATCCCCAATATTTGCCCTTGGAAATTGAACCCATGGAGTTGCCAGCCACAGTTAACCTAGTGGAAATGATGGGCAATGAATTAATTGTTTATGCCCAAACTCCTGCCGGTACAGAATTTGTGGCCCGCATTGACCCCAGGGTAAATATTAAGCAGAAAGACTCAGTTAAATTTGTGGTTGATACCCAACGTTTTTACTATTTTGACCGGGAAATGGAAACGGCGATCTTTTAAAATTTGTCGGCGTTAAGCTGTCGATATAATCTTTGCCACTGTTGCTTTAAACCGAAGGGATTGGGGCTAGTTTCTGCTTCCAAATTCCACAAACTTTCATAGAAAAAGAAGGCGGTGCCGGCAAAATTTTGATCGTCAACCCATTGAGCCTGTTGCTTAATTCTTGCTGAGGGAATAGAACGATTTTTTAGCCCGCTCAAAATGCCCACTACGACAGGAATTTCCTGCTTAGTTTGTTGCACTGAGGATTGTTGTAATTCCCCGGTAAAAGCGGCTTGTTTTTCCCGATAAACTTGTAGAACTAGCTCATTTATTACCTTTGCTTCATGCCAGGTTTGCCAATCTAGCAAAAAACAATTCTTGGAAAAAGTTTGGGGATTGGGGGAAATGGAAATGGTTAAATTTGGTTTTACCGCCTTTAAAATAGGCACTAAACTTTGCACATAACGACTAATTTTAGCCGATCGCCAATCGGTCCATTGTTGCCAAATAGGGTCGGAGCTAACGCAGTTTTGGTTGAGATCTAACTCAGGGACTGGGAGCGGTTCCTGTCCAGTTTCTTGGCGATAAAGTGCAACGGTAATGGGATCATAGCCAAAGCTGTAGGGATAGCCAAAATGATCATCTAATTGAATACCATCCACATCGTAGCGACGGACTAAATCCACTAAAAGAGCAGTAATTAATTGTTGCACTTCGGGATGGAGCGGATTTAACCAGACCCTCGGTATAGTGCCCCCTTCCAACCAAATAGTTTCTCCTTGGGAATTAGTAGTTAACCAATGGGGATGGGCTTTAACCCAATCACTCTCTGCCGGGGCCATAAAACCAAATTCAAACCAGGGGATAACCCGCAAAGATTTTTCTTTAGCTAAGTTAATTACCTCCCCTAACATATCCCGATCTCCTAATTTTTCATCTTGCTTTTTTCCTAACCATTGTTGGGCCACCGCACTGGGATAAAGGGTATGGCCATCATTCCACACCGTCGGATAAAGGGTATTGAAATTAGTACTCTTCAGATCGGCGATCGCCGTTTTTAATTGGACTGGATCATAAAGAACATTACTGTCCACATTGGTTAACCAAACTCCTCGAATTTTGTTAGGAGAAGCTGAGGAATTCTGCCCAAGGAAAACCGTTGTCAGAACAACCAATAGGGCAACCAATAAAACTAGTAACCGCCACAATTTCCCACCGAGATAATGCCAGGGAGTCCACATTTTTACAGAGGACGGTAAACTCGATAGTCAATCTTGGGGAAAATATTGTCCATAACTTCAACCTTTTCTAGCCAACCCGCATCCACTTTATTGGCTCGAATATCATCAAACAGTTTATCGAAGCGCAACAGATGGGAACGGGTACGACGCACCGCATAGGGCACCATAGTTCCTGTCCGCATAATAAATGCCCAGTCGGAGGATTGGGCCAACAGCAATTCCCGGGCGGCCTGGTTCAATGCTTTTTCTTCTAGTTCATCCACCGCTTCCCGATGGCTTAATTCAATCATGCGCTCAGCAGCTTTATGCAAATGGGGATAAATCCAAGCATTGGTATCGTTAAGCCAATATTCATGGAAACCTTTATAGCCCCAACTAGACTGGGAAGGACGACAAACCTGTTGGTGAGGATTTCCCCGCAGATAATCGGCCAGATGGGTCATCTCAAACGTGTCTTGATCAAACCAAGATTTACGGAATAAATAATCAATAAACCACGGGCCTTCGTACCACCAATGCCCAAATAATTCCGCATCGTAGGGGGACACTACTAACGGCGGCCGACCCATAATGCCCGATAGATGACCGACCTGTTGTTGACGGTTATACATGAAATTCGAGGCGTGTTCAGCAGCCTTTTCTTTAGCCCAGTAAGGATCGTACCAAGCCTTTTCCGATAACCCCCCATCTCGACTGGTGATTTTGTGATACTTGATGCCAATATTTTTCCGTTGCCCGTTGGGCATGATATAGGGCTTGATGTACTCATACTCCGCTTCCCAGCCCAAATCTTTATAAAACTCTCGATAAACCGGATCCCCCGGATAGCCTACCTGGGAAGACCATACCTGTTGGGAAGATTCGTGATCCCGGCCAAAGGCCGCTACTCCAGTTTCTGTAAAAATGGGAGCATAAGTGCCAAATTTTGGTCTCGGACGGGCGTATAAAATGCCATGGCCATCTACCAAGAAGTAGCGCAGACCCGCATCGGCCAGCATTCTTTCCACCCCTTCGTAATAAGCACACTCCGGTAACCAAATGCCCTTTGGCGATCGCCCGAAGTTTTCTTCGTAATGCTCACAAGCCACTTTAATTTGGGCCCACACCGCCTGAGGATACATTTTCATCAAAGGAAAATATCCGTGGGTGGCACCACAGGTAATAATTTCTAAATTATTACTATCTTGAAATTGTTTAAAAGCAGTTACTAAATCACCGTCGTAACGTTCCCAAGTTTCCCGAATGGCGGCAAATTCTTTGGCGTAAAAATCAGCTAAATATTGTAGATGGCCGTTATGTTCATTGCGAACAATTTCCTTTGCTAATAATTCCTGCAACAGAGATAAATGGGCTTCGTAACGTTGTTGCAATAGGGGATCCCGGAGCATGGAAACCAACGGCGGCGTCATGCTCATGGTAATTTTAAAATCTACTCCATCCCGCTTCAAACCTTCAAATACATGGATGAGGGGAATATAAGTTTCTGTGATGGCTTCGTATAACCATTCCTCCTCCAAAACGTAATCGCTTTCTGGGTGCCGAACGAAGGGAAGATGGGCGTGGAGGACAAGGGCAACATAGCCAAGAGCCATAGGAGTTACGCACCTGATGCGGGATAGTACAAAGTTAGCGGCTAACTTGTAGCCAATCTTATCAAAATATGGCCCGGGAAAACTTTGCCTCAGATGGCGGGGATCGAGGGGATCACTTAGCCAAGCTAGATATAATACAGCCCATAGCCTATTGCTTCCCCTGCCATGCTCATTCCCCTTACCCAAGAAACCTTCGACCAAGTGGTACCTGTTATTGCCACTGGTGCCCAGTATTCCTATGCCTGGGGTAAGGTTTATAACCTTTTGGCCAGATTACTTATTTCCCTATTAATTGTGGTTTCCATTTGGATTGTGGGTCTAATTTTTGGCCACGGAGCCCAAGGAGTGGAATTGGTTTGCTTCATTATCGGTGGCATGTATTGGCTTTGGTGCCCCGTTTATGTGGCCAGTGTCCGCAATAGACAGTACCGTCGTTTTCCCTATGTGGGTTTTTGGCGGGGGGAAGTGTTGGATATTTTTATTACCGAAGAGGTGATTAATGAAACCCAGCAGGCGGATCAGTTTGGTCGCTTAGTGGTGGTGGAAAATATTGAGCGACGCATTAACCTAGAAGTTGGCGATCGCCAGGGATTTACAGCGGTGGTCCAAGCTCCGGTGCAAAAAACTTACAAAGCGATTCGGCCGGGCATGGTGGCGGAGATGTTGTTATTCTCCAAAAACGCCGAATTGGAACGGGTGGATAAACTCAGCGACCTCCATCTACCGGAACTGGATTTGTGGGTGGGGGATTATCCAGTGGTGCGTCGAGATATTTTTCGGGATATTAGTAATGAGTTTGGTTCCCCAATTCCCCGCCGCCGCCGTCAACCAACTCCCTCTTCCCGCCGCCTTCGTTAAGTTTGATTGCGCAATTATGCTAATTTCCCGCTGTTTGGCAAAAATTCACATTTATTCATCTTTCCTTGGTCTTTTCTGGTCAATCGGTCATTTTCTCAGTTGCAACTCTGGTCGTAACCACGGCAATCGGACAAAATCTAGTTAGTTCACTGACTGCTTATTTTCGCCTACTAATTTCTGCATAGCTCTGCCAGTAAGAGTTTAAAGTCTAATTCTTTTTAGTACAACTCTCATTTTTGTCTTAATCCCATCTTTGGCGATCGCCATAAGTAACTATACCCAGACAAGTTATTTTATTTTTGTCTCAATTTAATAAAAATAAAAACACAAAATTTGTTTTTAGGCGTTTTAAAGACTAGAAGCAGTTTTAAAAGCAATTAAAACGAATTTAAGTTTTAAAAATAAGATTTAAGCCAGATTAATACCCCAAACTATTTCTCCAAGACCCCAAACCTCGTTAATAATGCGATCAGCGCAGCGGAGACCACACAACCCTGAGCATTCCCCCAGAGCATTTTTAGGAGCAACTCCCTTGACACTGACACTTGCGGTATACGGCAAAGGCGGCATTGGTAAATCCACCACCAGTTGCAACATCTCCACAGCATTGGCAAAACGAGGCAAAAAAGTTCTCCAAATTGGTTGTGATCCCAAACATGACAGCACCTTTACCCTGACTGGCTTTCTCATCCCCACCATCATCGACACCTTGCAGGAAAAGGATTTCCACTACGAAGACATCTGGCCCGAGGATGTAATTTACAAAGGTTATGCCGGGGTGGATTGCGTCGAAGCTGGTGGACCTCCTGCTGGAGCTGGTTGTGGCGGTTATGTGGTGGGGGAAACAGTGAAATTGCTGAAGGAACTCAACGCCTTTGACGAGTACGACGTGATTCTGTTTGACGTGTTAGGGGACGTAGTTTGTGGTGGTTTTGCCGCCCCGTTAAACTATGCCGACTATTGTTTGATTGTTACAGACAACGGTTTTGATGCTTTGTTTGCTGCCAACCGCATCGCTGCTTCCGTGCGGGAAAAAGCCCGTACCCACAGCCTCCGCCTCGCTGGTTTGATTGGCAATCGCACTTCCAAACGGGACTTGATTGATAAATATATTGAAGCCGTACCCATGCCGGTATTGGAAATTTTGCCCCTAATTGAAGATATTCGGGTTTCCCGGGTGAAAGGCAAAACTTTGTTTGAAATGGCCGAGTCCGACCCTTCCCTAAACTATGTTTGTGATTATTATCTGAACATTGCCGATCAAATTTTGTCCCAACCGGAAGGGGTAGTGCCCAAAGATGCCCAGGATCGGGATCTATTCAGTTTGCTGTCTGATTTCTACCTCAATCCCACCCAGCCTGCTAGCCAAACCAAAGAATTGGATTTGATGATGGTTTAGGTCTAACCCCCTAAATCCCCCAATACTGGGGGACTTAGAATTAGATTTCTCTCGCATATTTCTTGAGGCTACGTTTAACTTATTTCCCATGAAGAATTCCCATAGAATTCGTGGAACTACAAAAGAAATTGAGCAAGCGGCTCGTCTTTTAAGAAAAAATATGACGATGGCAGAGAATATTTTGTGAGAGGAATTACGAAATCGCCAAATTTTAGGCTTTAAATTTCGTCGCCAGCATCCTATTGGTAATTTCATTGTTGACTTTTATTGTCCACAATTAAAATTAATCATAGAGGTGGATGGAAGTATTCATGATAACCAACGGGAATACGATCAATGTCGATCTGAAAAACTCAAAGAATTTGTTCATTATGTTTTACGATTTACCAACGATCAAGTTATTGATAATTTACCAAAAGTTTTAGAAAAAATTACTCAGACAACACAAACTCTACTCCCCCCAGTATTGGGGGGTTAGGAAGGCAAAATAAAAACTATACCTAGGAGAACCTAAACTATGACTGTTGCTCAACAAGCCCCTTCTGCCCTTAACTTTGACTGTGAAACCGGCAACTACCATACCTTTTGTCCCATTAGTTGCGTATCTTGGCTTTATCAAAAAATTGAGGATAGTTTTTTCCTCGTTATTGGTACTAAAACCTGTGGTTATTTCCTACAAAATGCCATGGGGGTAATGATTTTTGCCGAACCTCGTTACGCCATGGCCGAGTTAGAAGAAGGAGACATTTCTGCCCAGTTAAAAGACTATGAAGAACTGAAACGACTTTGCCTACAAATTAAGCGCGATCGTAACCCCAGTGTGATCGTCTGGATTGGTACCTGCACCACTGAAATTATCAAAATGGACCTGGAAGGTTTGGCTCCCCAGTTGGAAGCGGAAATTGGCATCCCCATCGTTACTGCCCGAGCCAATGGTTTAGATTATGCTTTCACCCAAGGGGAAGATACGGTGCTGGCTTCCATGGCCCATAAATGCCCTACTTCAGCCCAGGTGCAAGGGGAAGATAAGGAAGAACGCAACGCCATTCAAAAATTATTGACCTTTGGTCGTAAAGCTGACCAGGAAAAAGTTGAATCGGAATATGTGGATCATCAACCGCTAGTTTTGTTTGGTTCTCTGCCCGATCCAGTGGTAACAAATTTAACGTTAGAGTTGAAGAAACAGGGAGTGAAAGTATCTGGTTGGTTGCCCGCCAAACGCTATACGGAATTGCCGGTGATTGATGAGGGTTATTATGTGGCCGGGGTTAATCCTTTTCTGAGTCGTACCGCAACTACTTTGATGCGTCGCCGTAAATGTAAATTAATTGGCGCTCCATTTCCTATTGGTCCCGATGGCACCAGAGCTTGGATTGAAAAAATCTGTTCTGTACTGGGTATTGAACCCCAGGGTTTGGAGGAACGGGAAGCTCAAATTTGGGCAAGTTTAGAAGATTATATCCAGTTAATTCGCGGTAAATCTGTGTTTTTTATGGGGGATAATTTGCTGGAAGTTTCCCTAGCTCGTTTCCTCATTCGCTGTGGCATGACCTGCCCAGAAATTGGCATTCCCTATATGGATAAACGTTACCAGGCGGCGGAGTTGGCCTTGCTGGAAAAAACCTGCTCTGACATGGGAGTTCCCTTGCCAAATATTGTGGAAAAGCCAGACAACTACAATCAGATTCAACGGATTAAAGCTCTGCAACCGGATTTAGTCATTACCGGCATGGCCCACGCTAATCCCTTGGAAGCTCAGGGCATTAACACCAAATGGTCGGTGGAATTTACCTTTGCCCAAATTCACGGTTTTACCAATGCTCGGGATATTTTGGAATTAGCAACCCGTCCGTTGCGTCGTAACTCCCAATTAGGAGAATTAGGCTGGGATAAGTTGATTGCTAAAGACGTTCCTGCTCAGGTTTAAGTTCTAATTAGCTTCGGACTATTCTACATAGGAATAAACCATTGTCTCAGCAGGTTGAATGGCGATCGCCTGGGGCAATGGATTTCTTTAGAGATTTCAGCTATTGCCCAAAAAGCTTATTAGTCTTGGGTTTTAGTTCCTATATCAACGCCACGGTATTTGATTGCTTTTCCTTTTACTTCGTTATTCTGGGCCGTATGTGTTCCAGAAGATTCATAGTCGATTCCCCGATAACATTTACTTATTTTCTCAGTTTTCTCGATGGGAACTGTTGATTTGGGCGATTCGTAACTAATGCCACGGTAATGAAGCTCTGTATCCTTACTGTCGATAATTTGAGTATTGGGAAGATTATTTTTACTGTCAAAGCTTTGCCATAAAGGCCCAACTACAATGGCCGCCAGTATCAGCAAGATAACTTTGATTTCCCAGGGAGCCAAGAGTAAACTTGCCAATAGATTCGCAACGGCAAAAATTACTGCCAGATGGGCAATATCATGGCGAGAACCCCACGCTTTATAACCAACTATTAAGCCGATAGTCAGGGGTAGTAAAAAGGTAAATTCCATAGCTTTGCTTGATCACTTTTGCTATCTTTGATATCTTTGGCACAGTTCCCAATCCATTTTCTCTTCCTTTGTTTACCGGCTATGTATGTTGCAATACTTTTTAGCCTGATCTTGCCTATACCCAATGAAAGTTAATTTAGGCAATTGCTTCTGCCTTAGTTTAAGTCAAAAAAAATTTCCGTTGCCCTTGGCTAGCCTATTGGTCAATGTCCCTTTGGCCTTGATGGTCGCCCTAGGAATGAATTTAGCCTTAGAGCGGCCTGGAGTAACTGGGGAGATGGTGGTGCTGGAATCGCCCATAGCACCGGAGGCCATCTTTGCCCAGGGGGTTAAAGCTGGGGAAGCAGGCAATTATGCCGAAGCAGTGGAGTTATTTTCCGTTGTACTCAACCTGAGCCCAGACTCACCGGAAACCCACTATAACCGTGGTTTGGCTTGGGAGAGACTAGGTAACGTAGACCAAGCGATCGCCGACTATGGCCGCAGTATTGCCCTAGACCGTTATTACATTCCCCCCTACATCAACCGGGGCAATCTTTATAGCCAACAGCAGGATCACCACACAGCTATCCAGGACTTTACCCAGGCCATCACCTACGACCCGAATCGCTATAAGGCTTATTACAATCGGGCCAATAGTTATTTCCAACTGGGACAATACGCCCAGGCGATCGCCGACTATAACCGGGTGCTGGTCCTCAGGCCGGACTACATCAACGCCATTTATAACCGGGGTTTGGCCCACTTCCAAGCCGGACAGCTAGACAGTTCCCGTCAAGATTTGTTGTTTTCTGCCCAGGCCTATCTCAACCGTGGCGATCGCCGTAGTTACCTGGAGGCCCTGGACCAAATGAGTGAGTTAGGACTGTAACTTTTGCCAACGGAGGTCACAGAGCGACAACTTTCCCCCCGTATCCAGGGCAGAAATACCGGAGAGGGGAAGGGGATGCCCCTATAATTATGGCTGTCAACTGTGTTTGGAGCATTACACACCGATGTTAAGTAAAGTCCCCGCCACCATTGAAGAAATCGCCGCCCGGGAAATTTTAGACTCCAGGGGTCGCCCCACCATCGAAGCGGAAGTCCGGCTGGAAAGTGGGGCCCACGGCATTGCCCAGGTGCCCAGTGGTGCTTCCACAGGCAGTTTTGAAGCCCATGAATTGCGGGACGGAGACCCCAAACGCTATGACGGGAAAGGGGTAGAAAAAGCAGTACGGAACGTGACAGAAAAAATTGCCCCGGTGGTGGAAGGCCTGGATGCCTTCGATCAAATGGCGGTGGATCAGGCCATGATTGACCGGGATGGAACGGACAATAAAAAAGAATTGGGGGCCAATGCCATTTTGGGGGTTTCTTTAGCCACCGCTAAGGCCGCCGCCGCTGAGCTAGCCATTCCCCTCTACCGCTACCTGGGAGGCCCCCTGGCTAACGTACTGCCGGTACCGATGATGAACGTGATTAACGGTGGGGCCCATGCCGACAATAACGTCGATTTTCAGGAATTCATGATCATGCCGGTGGGGGCAGAAACCTTTAAAGAAGCTCTGCGCTGGGGGGCGGAAGTTTTCGCTGTGTTGGGCAAAGTGTTGAAAGAACGAAAACTGCTCTCCGGTGGGGTGGGGGACGAAGGGGGTTATGCTCCCAATTTGACCTCGAATCAACAGGCCCTAGATATTCTCATCGAGGCGATTGAACAAGCTGGTTACAAACCCGGTAGTCAAATTGCCTTGGCCATGGACATTGCCGCCAGTGAATTTTTCAAAAATGGTCAGTATGAATACGACGGTGGTTCCCATTCTCCCCAGGAATTCATCGACTATCAGGCCAAGCTAGTGAGTCAATATCCCATTGTCTCCATTGAAGACGGTTTGCACGAAGACGATTGGGAAAGTTGGAAGGGTTTAACCACTTCCCTGGGCACCAAAACCCAGTTGGTGGGGGATGACTTGATGGTGACCAACCCGGTGCGTCTGCAAAAATCCATTGATTTGGGAGTTGCCAACGCCATTTTGATCAAACTCAATCAAATCGGCACTTTGAGCGAAACTTTAGAGACCATTTCCCTAGCTACTCGCCATAGTTACCGTTCTGTTATTTCCCATCGCTCCGGTGAAACGGAGGACACCACGATCGCCGACTTGGCCGTGGCCACCAGGGTAGGGCAAATTAAAACCGGTTCCCTTTGTCGTTCTGAGCGGGTTGCTAAATATAACCGTTTACTCCGCATTGAAGATGAACTTGGCGATCGGGCCGTTTATGCCCCTAAAATTGGCCTGGGTCCCAAACATTCTTAAAAAGTGTTTTAAAGTTCCCCTAGCCCAAGGGTTGGGGTTACTTCGGGAGATAATCAAACCATTGCCAACAGGTTCTTTTGGTTAGGTTGTTGCTTAGGATTGTCTAAAATTCCTCAGTTTTTTATTCAAGACTTAATTTTTCCCATGGTTACCCTACCGGTGAACTGTGGGAATTTTTATGCCTAACCCGTTCTAAGCCAAGGAAGCAATGACCTTAACTTGCCCTGTGAGGTCAACAAAATACAATTCCACGATTAAATCGGGGTAGCGCTCCCGGATTTGTGCCTCAGCTTGGTGTAAATAACCAGCATGGAAATTTTCCTCCGCCTGGCGATCGCCAAAGGGTTGGGCATGAACTTTAGCATAGGCTCCACAATCTTGGTGATCAAAAATAATTACCCTATTAATGTTGTGTAACTGCTTGGATAGGGCCAGTTGATCCCAAAAGGTCTCTGCTTCAGCAGGATGGGGAAAACCAGTCAAAGCCAGGGAAGCTCCAGCCAAAGCCACCCAATCATAGGCCTGGTCTAAATTTTGCTCGTTTAAAAAAGAGCGTTGATAATTAAGGAAACGAAAATCAATACAACTAAGCACTAACGCCTGAGCTTGGAATAAATTTTTCAGGACGGGGGAATTATCCATGGAAGGGAAACCAGCTAGTAAACCACTGGCCATCAAACCCCGGAGAAAATGACGACGGGAGAAAGCATGGATTGGTGGGCAACAGCTACAGGGAGAATAATCAGGCAAATTAACTGGTTTGGCCATAACGAAGAAGCATGGGGAAGGAGATGATTGACGCTTGTGCTAGAATCAAACGTCAATAGATAACAGTAACAAGTCAGCCTAATTTTTATTTCTTCAATACGCCCTGAATTTTCTGAACGGTGGCGTGGAGGGAACAGAAAGCGGGGGAACCAATTCTGGGGCTTATTTCTAAGTAAATTAGAAAGGAAAAACTCTCATTTCTAGCCCGTCAGCTAACCCCGTAGGCATTGAGGGAGGACTAATAAATCATCATTGTTTAACGATGTTTTGACTTTATTCAGGAACTCAGCTACAGACGCGACTGTTATTTCATCCTGTTCTAAATAAAGTTGAGATTGATGATGGAAGAATCTTTTCATTAATTTTTGTTCATATTTGCCACTGGCTGGGGAAAAGTTTTTGACTCCTCGTTTTGTGCCAGTTACAGCCTAGTTATGTCGTGGCCTAGTTTTTTGTGGACTAAAAACCATGGCTACTGCCTTTGGGCTAATTCTTTTGCAATTTTTACTTAATCACGGCTTAGTTTAATTTTAATCTTCCGGAGGTTTTATGGTAGCTAATCTGCCTGCTTTATTCTCCCTAGGAGTTTTTGTCGGCGTTATTCTCCTAATCATGTCCGAGAAAATCCACCTTACCATAGCGGCTTTTTTAGGGGCATTAATCCTAGTTTTTACCCATGTAATTACCCTCAAGGAGGGCATTGATTACATCAGTCAGAGTTATGCCACCTTAGCATTATTTTTTGGCGTAATGGTCTTGGTTAGATCCTTTGAGCCGACTAAAATTTTTGAGTATTTAGCCACCCAAATGGTGCTGCTGGCTAAGGGAAGTGGCAAACTTCTCATGTTAGGGGTAATTGCGATTACGACTCCCATCTGTGCGGTGTTGCCCAATGCCACCACCGTTATGTTGTTAGCGCCCTTAATTCCCCCCTTAGCCCAGGAAATTGGTGTAGATTTTGTGCCTATCTTGATTCTGATGGTCTTTGTAGCTAACAGTGCTGGGTTATTAACATTGGTGGGGGATCCCGCCACCTTTATTGTCGGTGATGCCATTAATATTAGTTTTAATGATTATTTATTTAAGCTCAGCTTCATGGGAGTTTTAGCCATTGTTAGCATTGTGGTTATTACTCCTTTTTTGTTCCGACATATTTGGCGCAGTCGTTTCACTCATTTAGAGGATTTACCCCATCCTCAAATCAACCACCCGAAGGTATTAATGGCGGGGGGGGTTATTATCACTTTAGTGCTGATTTTTTTCGTTATTGGAGAAAGTCTGCCCGTTCCTATTCCGCCGGCCTCAGTAGCTTTGATGGGAGCTTGTTTGGCATTACTCCTCGCTAGCCAGAGCAAAATTGACACTGTCCATAATATTTTACGGGACGTGGATTGGAGCACTCTCATCTTTTTTATGTCTATCTTTGTCATTATTGGCTCTTTAGAAAAAACCGGAGTGACCGCGTCCCTTGCCCAACTTTTGGCAGTGGTGGTGGGACAAAATATCGCCTTTGGGGCGATTGTTTTAGTATTTACAGTGGGGTTGTTATCCAGTGTGGTGCCCAATATTCCCCTAGTAGTGGCCATGGTGCCCCTGCTCAAGCAATATGTGGTCAATATCGGCTTTGCCGGACCAGAAATATTGGGTGCAAACTTTGATGGACAATTGCCGGCGGAGGTATTGCCTTTGTTTTATGCCATGATGTTTGGCGCTACCCTGGGGGGCAATGGCACTTTGGTGGGAGCTTCTTCTAATATTGTGGCGGCGGGCATTTCCGAACAACACGGCCGACCAATTTCTTTCCATCGTTTTCTCCGCTATGGTTTGCCGGTGATGGCGGTGCAGTTGGTGGTAGCGGCTTTATTTGTGGCTTGGTTAATGTTTACCCAACAGGGTTAAAAATAAGAAAGCTTAATTGGACTTTGCCTGGGAATTGGGTGAATGATCTAGCTCCATGGCGATCGCCTGACGCACCAAACGGGGATAGGCCAGGAGAAAGTACCACCACCAGAGGGCAATGGCAGCGGCCACAGGTAAGGACAACCACCATCGGTGGAACAGCAACCAACTAGAGGCAATAATTACTGACCCAGTGAGCAAAATTGTCCAAGGCTGACACCAACGGGGCTTATCTGACCAAACGTTATAACCTTCAGGATTACTCATGTTTTTTTTCGATTAATTTTAATAATTTTTGATCATTAACTCTTTACCTTTGGAAGCTTTGTCTTGTTTGTAATTGTTCATCCCATATTGTAAATCCCATTCAATAATCTGGGCAAAACTAAATAATTTTCTGATTTCCTCGGAATCATCATAGGTAATCAGCCATTTATGAGAACAATTTTCCATCACTTCAGCAAATCTTTGATGACCAAAAGAAGTGTGTAAATCCCCCTTTTTACCATAGAGTTTCGATTTAGTCGCGCTCAGATAGGGAGGATCAAGAAAAATAAACACGTTCTCTCCTGGCTGTTCAATTAATTGTTGATAATCCCCATTGGTAACAGTCGTATTAGCTAACATTGTTCCCAGAGTTTTTAATCTATCAATGGAAGAATCGGTAAAACGTTTTTCAAACGCCTGTTGAGAATAGCCTCCAGATTCCACCGTGCCAGAAAAAGTAATGCGATTCAGCACAAAAAAACGCACTGCCCGCTGGAATTCGTCCAACTCTAACCCTTCTTTTGTTAAGTTGGCAAAAAGTTCTCTCCCGTCGGTTTGGTGTTGTTTAATTACTGTGACTGCATCAGTTAGCCGTTCAATTTCCTCCTGGGCGTATTTCCAGAAACAATATAAATCAAAATTTAAGTCGTTAATCCAATACTTATTAATGTGCTGACCAAAAATTTGCTTGATGGCTAAAAAGACAGAGCCTCCACCGATAAAAGGTTCCCGATACTCTTTGATTTGAGTAGGAACATGGGGCAAAATTTGTCTCAGGGCTTTGGATTTTCCGCCGGGATAACGGAGAGGACTTTTAACTTGGTCCCCTTTGGGCGCAGAATTTGCTGATTTATTTATTTCCCCGGTTTCCTCCATAGTTCTATTCGTCTTACACCGCCGTTTCTAAAAATTGACCCAAATGCCGGAATTTGTCGTACCGCAATTGTTTGCGTTCCTGGGGAGTTAATTGAGCCAAGGTATTGAGATGGAACAATAAAGCTTCCTTCAACTTAGCAGCGGCTCCCAATGGATTGGCGTGGGCGGCCCCCTTCGGCTCGGGAATAATCCCATCAATGATTTGTAACTTCGCTAAATCATCGGCGGTAATTTTCAAGGCGATCGCCGCTTTGTCGGACTTTTTCGCATCCTTCCAAAGAATAGCCGCACAGGCCTCTGGAGTAGCCACGGTGTACACCGCATTTTCCAGCATCAATACCCGATCGCCAACGCCAATACCCAATGCACCCCCGGAGCCCCCCTCCCCGATCACTGTGCAGAGAATGGGGACATCTAACCGAAACATTTCCCGCAAATTAACGGCGATCGCCTCCCCTTGGCCCAACTTTTCTGCATCGATGCCGGCCCAAGCTCCAGGGGTATCAATAAAAGTAATAATAGGCATACCAAAACGATCAGCGTGTTCCATCAACCGCAGAGCCTTCCGGTAACCATTGGGGGCCGCCATACCAAAATTGCGAGCCACATTATCCTTGGTATCCCTTCCCTTTTGATGGCCCATAATCACCACAGGTCGAGTCCCCAAGCGGGCCACTCCCCCCACCAAAGCCGGATCGTCATAACCTCCTCGATCGCCGTGCATTTCAAACCAATCATCCGCAATGGCTTGGATATAATCCAACGTACTAGGACGGCGGGGATGGCGGGCCAACTGTAACCGCTGGGAAGGATTGAGATTGCTAAAAATTTCCTGACGCAACTGTTCAGCCCGACTTTCTAGTTGACTGAGCTGTTCGGACACGTCCACATTTTTTTCCTCGGCTAGTTCCCGGATTTGATTGATTTTTTCCTCTAGCTCATAGAGGGGCTTTTCAAAATCCAGCAGAAAAACACGACGCTCACTTTTACTCATAACTAGGGATGGATTAGCCGGGCTAAGGGTGAAGGATTTTTCCAGCGTATCAAAAAGCCGTGACTTTACCTAAATCGACCAGCATTGAAATTATTCTCAAGACGAGAAAAGACTACTTCGGTCATCACCGTGGTAGTCGTCGCATTTAGCAATGGTTAATTTGGCTCTATCTAGCACCACCCAGGGACAAATGAAAGACCCAATCGGAGCACGCTGCAGGGTATGCACAACCCATTTCTAGATTAACAAGGCATCTCAAAGCTGCCCAATAAATTCATTGACGGAAACTCTGGCTTGCTTGAGAACGCCACTTAAAGTACCCACCTTTAGTTCTCGATGCAAAGGGACAACACAGCCAATATTTCCCTCAGTTGTTACTTTTTGCATCACCACATGGCTCCCCGTTTGTCGAACCACTTCAAATCCCAGTTTTTCAAGCACTCGAATTACTTCTCGACTAGAGATTCGCGGTAACTTAGGCATAACTCACTTCAATACTCGTTACAAATCTAGGTGATGTTTCCGGCAGTGGGAATTCCTGAAGATAGAGTTGCGTTGCTTCTTGTAGTCCTGCTATGGCCTGTTCGATGGTTTCTCCCTGATCGACTGTGCCTACTTCTGGGCACTCCGCAATGTACATCTCCTCTTCCTTATAGATAATTGCGGTAAAAGTACGATTCTTCATGCTGACTCTACCCTGATAATTTTTTTATAAACGTTATCATGATTTCCCCTTGGTGTTTCAGGGTCAACGGAGCAAGCCAAGTCCTTGCCAATTAGCCGGGCTAAGGGTGATGGATTTTTCCAGCGTATCAAAAAGCTGTGACTTTAATGCCGTCGTTGAGCCAACCTACTGGAGGGAAACCCCCAGGCTGGCCATAAACCCCATCGCCCAGAAAGACTGGCTCAGCCTGGCTTGGCCCGTTGTCAATGCCATGTAAAACAGGGGGCGAACCGCACTAAAAAGTAAAGCTAAAGATAAACAAAAGATTAAGGTCAAAAGCGTGACATTGCCGGTATGCCATCCGTAAAATAGGGGAGATTGTATTTTTTGTTACGGTTATACGGTTTTTCCCCCTTCCCTTAGACAGATTTTGCCCCTAAATTGTTAAAGGTTTTTGCACCGGTCGTCAAAATTACTACTATTTTGGGCTTTGTCCAGCCCCTAGCCTGCTCTGTTACCCCAGTTCCGTAGATATTGGCTTTTTATACACTGTCCATTTCCGGTTGAAGCACTATGGTCATTTCCTCACCCCTCCACCAAGAAACAGTTTTTTCCCTCGAAGTCATTCGCTCCACCGCCAGTGAACTGGTCCGCCAAAATCGCCTCGATCGCCAGCAACCCATCTATACCCTTTGTCAATTCATCCCCGCCCGGCAGTGGCTAGCCGTAGAAAGGGAATTGGAAATGCACGATTACCTTTTGCGAGACCACATCATCGATTTAATGAATTGTGAAGCTTGGGACTTTCAGGATCCAGACGGTTGTGCCTAGGGAACAGGGTTTTTCTTGGTAAGGATGTCAAAAATGATTCTTGGGCTACCTTGGTTAGTCTGCCAAGACCTAAGTCGTACGTAAATTAATATACCGACGGGAGTCCCTCCCCCTGCCCGCTTGGGGCCAACCGCTTCAGCCCAAACAGTGTCACCATCCCATGGCGATCGCCACGGCTGAGCCGAGATGGGCAAATTTAGCTACTTTTTCGCCAAATCAAGTATTCTGGGGTGGCACTGGTGATTGCCCCAATTCCCTAGGGGTTAACAATTGCGCTAAACTAACCTCAGCTATTATTTTTATTTCTAACTTCTATTCTATTTCTTAGCATTATCGCTAGTTATTTTTATTTTTACGATTTAACTTTATATGTCAATTCATAGTGGTATTCCTTTCCGCAGGGATCGTTTGTCTATCTTTGTGGATGGGAATAATATGTTTTATGCACAACAGAAAAATGGGTGGTTTTTTGACCCCAGAAGGGTATTATCTTTCTTCACTGAAGATCCATCTGTAAAACTCGTCAATGCATTTTGGTACACTGGTTTAAAAGATACCCAAGATCAAAGGGGTTTCCGTGATGCCCTTATAAGTTTAGGTTACACCGTCAGAACTAAAATTCTTAAGGAATATTATGACGACATTTCCGGCAAATATTCCCAAAAAGCTAATCTAGATATTGAAATTGTGGTGGACATGTTTAACACCGTAGATCAATATGATCGGGTGGTTTTGTTCAGTGGTGACGGCGATTTTGAACGGGCGATCGAACTCTTAAGATCAAAAAGTACCCACATAACTGTAGTTTCCACCGAAGGCATGATTGCTAGGGAATTACGAAATGCCACCGATCGTTATATTGATCTCAATGACATCAGGCCAGCCATTGAGAAACAGGATTTTTATAGCACTGAACAAACTGCCTAGTAAAATAGACCAAGGAAAAAAATGAACAAGCAAGAATTTTATGTTCTTATTGAAAGGGATGAAGATGGTATTTACATAGGTGAAGTCCCACAACTTAAAGCTTGCTACAGTCAGGGGGAGACCATTGATGAGCTTATGCAAAATATTCGTGAGGTTATCGAATTATGTCTTGAAGAGATTGAATTGGAATCTACTTCTGAGTTTATCGGCATCCAAAAAGTGGTGGTCTGATGGCAAAGCTTCCTACTGTAACAAGCACTCAGCTCATAGTCGTACTTCAAAAACTTGGTTTTAAAGTTATTAGACAAAAAGGAAGTCACGTTCGTCTAAAAGATCAAGATAATCGAGTAGTGACCATTCCTATCCATGGCGGTAAAACTATTGGAAAAGGTTTATTGTTGAAAATCATCAGAGACGCTGAAATAACCAAGGAAGAATTAATTCGCTTATTAGATTAATTTCTAAATCTAGAAAATATAGCAAGAAGCGAGATAGTTAGAATAGCTCTCTTAGCCCGATTTTACTTGCGGTTAATAAGACAATTAAAGCGTTGATAGGGATAGCCAAAGATATTTTCTTTCGGACTTTGATCTATTTGGCAATCGGGAAAATCTAGGGGAGCAAAATAATTAACCAGCCATAAATCTACTGGTTGTTCCGCCTGTTTCAATAAATTCTGTAGCTGTTCTGTGGCAACGGGATCTTGTAATTTTTCCTGGGGTAAAAAAACAAATCTTAGTTGGGGTACCAACTCAGGAAAATGGCGTTGAGCTTCCCAGGCAATGCCCAACAATTCACCTACCTGCACCAAGCTTTTATGGGTGGTGACAATCCAACGGGTTTCGCTGACAGGGTTTTCTGACAAGAGAGTTAAAAATTTATCAGGTCGATAATATTTCCGGTAAGCCAAGTTATGGGTGACAGTAACAGCACTCAAAATGCCAATTAACAAAATTATCATTGGTAAATAGAGGTCCCGGCGACTTTTTTGCCACCAATTTAATTGCCGCCATTGACTATTTGATGGACCTAAATCAGCACTGCGGTGGAAATTTACCTGGGGATTTTTCCCTAGACCCACGCCAGCTATTAACATTAGTAAACTCCAAAAGTTGAAACTATACCTTGCTCCCCTGGTGATATCTAAACCAGCTCCGTAACTAATGGTCAGATAAATAACTATCAAAAAAATAAACGTGGTTACTAAAACTATCACTCTTGTGTCTTTTTCTGTCTTGATACCATACCCTAAACCCTGCCATATCACCGGAGTTAACCAAATAAAATAAGCCAGCATTCCCAGGCCTGATAACAGTACAATCCAGAGATGTTCGGACTCTACAGGCAGGAGACAAAACATAGTTATGCCAGCGGCGGCTAATTGGGCTGGGGGGCCAATTAGCATATCCACCCAGGACATATTGGTAAATTGAATCCATTCGGTCATGCCATGGCCAAATTCCCGTTGACTAATAATGACAATCCAACTCAGACCAGCGGAGGCGGTGCCTAGTATGACAGGCGTAAGGGATTGTAACGCTGATAAAAAATTAATCCTTCCCTGACGGCTCCAAATCCCCAACCACAGTGCTAGGGCTAAACCTTGGGCGAGGATGGGCAAAACGGCAAAAAAATGGACTGAAATACCTAGGGAATTAGCCAATATCCAGATAATAACTAAGGAAAAAGGTAAGGGTTTATTTTTTAATAAAAAATTTAAGCTTTTTAAGCAACAAGTAATGGAAATTAAGCCCCAAATAATAGCAAAAGTATAATGGCGAGCTTCTTGACTAATGAAGATTCCATAGGGGGAAATTGCCATCAGTAGGGCAGTAAACTGAGCTAATTTTTCTTGGTCTTTCCCCCAGATCCATTTGGCACAGCCATAGCCTAAAGGTATGGCTATGGTACCAAAAATAACCGGTAATGATCGCCCGATCGCCAAGGATAAATAGTTGCCGTCGGGGGGAAATAATCGATACCAAAGATGGGCTAGGACAAAATAAAAGGGGGGATGGTTATCGCCGTTTAATAAACCATTAATGACGGTATTTGGTTCTGATTGGGGTAGGGGTTGCAGAATGGTTAGGAGATCGGCAACGGTTAACACTTTGCCCAAGGGTATGCTCTCAAAAGAGTTGCCTAGGCTAAAGACCAAGGTGGCAAATTCATCGGTCCAAGGGGGTTTACTGGCCAAATTCCAACTGCGTAGCCCAGCGGCGATCACCATCCAAAGTAAAAGTAATAAAAAAGACCGTGGCATAGGCAATTAACACAGGGGCAAAGACAGGGATTTTCCCCAACAGACGGACAATCCCCCCAGCGTTTAAGTTACCGGGGGGAAGGGGGAATTAGACGGAACATTGACCGGGTCGATTAGCCCAAAGCCGAGGTAACAATGGCTTCCGCCTCCGTGAAAATAGCCTGGAGATGGGCTTCGTCTTTGAAACTTTCGGCATAGATTTTGTAAACATTTTCCGTGCCGGAGGGCCGGGCCGCAAACCAACCTTCCGCAGTGGTCACCTTCAACCCACCGATCGCCGCTTGGTTGCCAGGGGCTTTGGTTAATTTAGCAGTAATGGCATCCCCAGCTAAGGAGGTAGCTGTAACGTCATCGGGGGACAGTTTTTTCAAGCGGTCTTTTTGGGCCGGAGTGGCGGGGGCATCAATGCGTTGGTAAATGGGATTACCTAACTTAGCGGTCAAATCCTGGTAATGGAGGCCGGGATCTTTGCCGGTTTTAGCGGTGATTTCCGCCGCCAATAAATCCATAATGGTGCCATCTTTGTCGGTGGTCCAAACGGTGCCATTTTTTTTCAAAAACGAAGCCCCGGCACTTTCTTCACCCCCAAAGCCAAAGGAACCATCTAGCAAACCGCTGACAAACCATTTAAAGCCCACGGGCACTTCGTAAACTTGGCGATTAATCATGGCCCCCACCCGGTCAATCATGCTGCTGCTGACTAGGGTTTTGCCGATCGCCGACAGCCCTGACCACTGTTGCCGCTGACTAAACAAATACCAAATGGCCACGGAAAGAAAATGATTGGGATTCATCAAACCCACGCTGGGGGTGACAATGCCATGGCGATCGCCGTCGGTGTCGTTGCCAAAGGCAATGTCGTAATGGTCTTTGATTTTCACCAAACTGGCCATGGCGTAGGGGGAAGAACAATCCATGCGGATTTTGCCGTCCCAATCCAGGGTCATAAATTTAAACGTGGGATCTACCCCGGGATTAACCAAGCTGATGTTCAAATTGTATTTAGCGGCAATGGGTTCCCAATAGCCCACATTGGCTCCCCCCAGGGGGTCAACTCCCAAGCGCAAGCCCGCTGAACGAATTACATCCAAGTCAATGATGTCCGCCAGACCGGCCACATAGGGAGTGACAAAATCATGGGCATGGGTGGTGGTGGCTTTTAATGCCTGCTCGTAATCCAGCCGTTTAACTGTTTTATTGCCATTTTTCAGCAACTCATTGGCCCGGTTCTGAATCCATTGGGTCGCTTCCGGTTCCGCCGGGCCACCGGAGGGGGGATTATATTTAAAGCCTCCATCAGTGGGGGGATTGTGGGAAGGGGTAATAATAATGCCGTCCGCTAAACCTTCTTTACGTCCCTGGTTGTGGGTCAAAATGGCGTAGGATACCGCCGGAGTGGGGGTGAAACGGGTTAAATCCGTGGCGGTGGTTAAAAAAGTTTCTACTTGGTTAGCGGCCAACACTTCCAACGCCGTTTTCTGGGCTGGTTCCGACAGAGCATGGCTATCCATCCCCATATAAAGGGGCCCCGTAATGCCCTGGGCTTGGCGATAGTCCACCACTGCCTGGGTCACCGCCAAAATATGGGCTTCATTAAAAGTACCGTTGAGGGCAGAACCCCGATGGCCAGAGGTACCAAAGCTCACTAACTGGGCGGGATTTTCCGGGTCCGGTTGCTGACGGTAATAGTCGTCTAAAAGTTTGGCCACATCCAAAAGGCTGTCGGCGGGGGGATGCTGGCCGGCGAGGGGATTAATTCTGCTTGTCATATACAAAAATTGTAAAAAATGGAGGGCGGCGATCAGGGGCTTAGACACCCAAATCCTAGCCAAAAAGGGTTAACTAGCCAAGGGCTATCCATGGGCAAAGAGATAAAAGAAAAAGTCTCCAAATCCCTGGTCATAGAGAAAAAATTGCCAAAGTTACCCCAGGCCATACACGGCCCAGCGCCAAGATGGGGAGCACAAATTCAAACTTTGTAAACAGGCCGGAAGCTATCCGGCCAAGGAGCACTCAGATTGTGTTAACGTTCAGGGGAGTTGCTTAACACAATTTTCCAATTAATAGTATTAATATTTTCTTAACTTGCACCGTACCATGGTGAGAAAGCCTATCTGAGCCCTTATTTGATTAACCTTCGACTGATTATTGATCCCCTGTGCAGTCTCCCCTCTCCCTCTGTCTTTTTGCTCCCGAACACGTTGCCCATAGACTCAGGTCTATTTTCCAGGGCGATCGCCATTACCTATCGACTTTTCAAGCACTAGATGATTTTTGTGCCTTTCTAGAAGACAAACCTGAGCGGATTGATTGCCTGTTAGTCTATTACGAAGCTAATTCCCTTCCAGTGCTGAATCGTCTCTATGAACAGGGGCGATTGTTGCCGATTATTTTGCTCGAACCCAGTCCTTCTGCCCTAGCCAAAACCACCGACGAACACCCCACCATTGTCTATCACAACGCTGAAATTCATCTGCCCGAATCCCAATGGTCGGAACTGCCCACCGTCGTAGACCGGGCGATCGCCCATTACCTACACCTTGGCCCCATCTGTACCCTCCCCAACCAAACGGAAACTATCCCCGCCCCGATTGTCGATGAATCATCCCAAAGCTTTTTACTCCTACAACAAAGAAGGCTGGCTGACAAACTTAAAGAAAGACTCGGTTACCTAGGAGTGTACTACAAACGTAAGCCCAGTCACTTTTACCGCAACTTTTCCCCCCAGGAAAAACAAGAATACCTAGAAGATTTAAGCTCCCAATATCGAGAGATTATTCTCAGTTATTTTAGTGACGAAGGCACAGTTAATGACCTGTTAGATCAATTTGTTAATCAGGCTTTCTTTGCCGACCTAGCCATTTCTCAAATCCTGGAAATTCACATGGAATTAATGGATGAATTTTCCCAGCATCTAAAGCTAGAAGGGCGGAGCGAAGAAGTCCTCCTAGACTATCGTTTAGTGTTGATCGACATCCTCGCCCATCTGGGGGAAATGTATCGCCGTTCCATCCCCCGGGAGGACATTCCCTTTGATGTATATTATCAGACGGATTAA
The DNA here is from genome assembly GCF_003015225.1 of Synechocystis sp. IPPAS B-1465. Taxonomy (GTDB): domain Bacteria; phylum Cyanobacteriota; class Cyanobacteriia; order Cyanobacteriales; family Microcystaceae; genus Synechocystis. The sequence goes on from NZ_CP028094.1 coordinate 3,435,102, forward strand.
TAACCAAATGCTACGGTTTAATCATCAGCTCAACTCTTGGCTGTTGAAACTACCTCGATTCTCTGGTTATCTATTTTCTTAGTTGTTTCTTGGTTGGTTTCCCCCTCGTTCTAGTAAACCCGTAAAATGAGCCCCTTTAAAAAAACTTACGTTCTCAAACTCTACGTAGCTGGCAACACCCCCAACTCTGTGCGGGCCTTAAAAATGCTAAAAAATATCCTTGAGCAAGAATTCCAGGGAGTTTATGCCCTCAAAGTAATCGACGTGTTGAAAAATCCCCAATTAGCCGAAGAAGATAAAATTCTTGCCACCCCCACCTTGGCTAAAATCCTACCGCCCCCTGTCAGGAAAATCATCGGCGACCTTTCCGACCGAGAGAAAGTATTGATTGGTTTAGACCTGCTCTATGACGAAATTCGGGAACGGGAAGCAGAAGACCAATAGAAAATCGGGGAACAGGGCGAGATATTTCCCCCATCAACACACATCATCAGACTCCTAACAAACTTTAATCCTGCCCCTCAAACTCAACACATTCAATCAGTTTTAGTCAAACTGTTATTTAGTTTTAATTTTACTAACTTTTTTCTTCTTTAAAAATCTAAATTTAGCTAATGAACTTACCGATTGTTAACGAACGTAATCGCCCCGATGTGCCAAGGAAGGGAGTGCAAAAAATTCGTACTGTGATCGAGGGCTTTGACGAAATTACCCACGGCGGTTTACCCATTGGCCGTACAACCCTGGTGAGTGGCACCTCCGGCACAGGCAAAACTCTCTTGGCAGTACAATTTCTTTACCAAGGCATTCACCATTTCGATTATCCGGGTTTATTCATTACATTTGAAGAATCCCCCAGTGACATTATTGAAAATGCCTATAGTTTTGGCTGGGATTTACAACAATTAATTGACGATGGCAAATTGTTTATCCTCGATGCTTCCCCCGATCCGGAAGGGCAGGAAGTGGTGGGCACCTTTGATCTGTCGGCCTTAATTGAAAGAATTCAGTATGCAGTGCGGAAATATAAAGCCAAGTTAGTTTCCATTGATTCGGTCACAGCGGTATTTCAACAATATGATGCGGCTTCGGTGGTGCGGCGGGAAATTTTTCGTTTGGTGGCTAGGTTAAAACAGCTCCAGGTAACGTCCATTATGACCACCGAACGGGTGGAAGAATATGGCCCCATTGCCCGCTTTGGCGTAGAGGAATTCGTCTCCGATAACGTGGTGGTTTTGCGTAATGTTTTAGAAGGGGAACGGCGACGACGCACGGTGGAAATCCTCAAACTACGGGGTACCACCCACATGAAGGGGGAATATCCTTTCACTATCACCCACGACGGCATTAACATTTTTCCCCTGGGAGCCATGCGCCTCACCCAGAGGTCTTCCAATGCCCGCATTTCATCGGGAGTACAAACCTTGGACGAAATGTGTGGCGGTGGCTTTTTCAAAGATTCGATTATTCTGGCTACGGGGGCTACTGGTACGGGCAAAACCCTGTTGGTAAGCAAATTTTTGCAGGAAGGTTGTCGCCAAAGAGAACGGGCCATTTTGTTTGCCTATGAGGAATCCAGGGCTCAGCTTTCCCGCAACGCTTCTTCCTGGGGCATTGATTTTGAAGAAATGGAACACAAGGGTTTATTAAAACTTCTTTGTACCTATCCAGAATCGGCGGGCTTGGAGGATCATTTGCAAATGATCAAGTCGGAAATATCGGAATTTAAACCTTCCCGCATTGCCATTGATTCCCTTTCTGCCCTGGCCCGGGGAGTGACCAATAATGCTTTCCGTCAATTTGTCATTGGGGTAACGGGCTACGCCAAACAGGAGGAGATTACTGGCTTCTTTACCAATACCACGGACCAATTTATGGGGGCCCATTCCATTACGGAATCCCATATTTCCACCATTACAGACACCATTTTGATGTTGCAGTATGTGGAAATCCGAGGAGAAATGTCCCGGGCATTGAATGTGTTTAAAATGCGGGGTTCCTGGCATGATAAAGGCATTCGAGAATATAGCATTAGCCATGATGGCCCTGATATTCGCGATTCCTTCCGCAATTATGAGCGGATTATCAGTGGTTCCCCCACCCGCATTAGTGTGGATGAAAAATCTGAGCTTTCCCGCATTGTCCGGGGTGTTAAGGACAAGACCGCTGAGTAGGATTGAAAAAGGGTAAACTTTCCCATCCGAATCTTGGTTGGGAAAGGCGGCATGGACAGTGGTTAAGGGTTAGTTTTCTGGGGAATTTAATAACTAAATGTTCCCAGCAAAATCCAGACTGATGAGAAGATCGTTAAAGTCTCGATCGCCACCGCCGAATAGATCCTCAACTCCATAAAGGGATTGTCCAAGACGCATGAAGTGACTTTCGTTATCTGGATTGGCTTGGTCGTACATAAAGAAAGCGTTGACATTGCCTGGTTGATTACCGGGGTTTTGTTGGAGGAACTGCTCAGTGGTTCCATTGGAGATGAGGAACAAGCCGTAATTACCCCCTGCTTTTAACTGAGTGGTCGCCGTTTTTTGGGAAAAATTGTCTGGGGCACTAAAGGTGATGCCTCCAGTTAAAGGATCTCGACTCTGGGTCATGCGAACCGCCGCTTCAGCATAGCCCGCTTGCCCTGGCGAGAAATCGATTATGCCATCGTTATTGATATCAATATCCCCATTGGCATTAGCGAGTTTATACAAACCAAGGGTGTTTTGATATTCACCAGCACGATGGATTTGAATATCAGTGGCGATCGCCTCTCCTTGCAAACCGGGGACAACGAGGGGAAGGGTAAAAACTTCGACGGCATATTTCCCGTTGGGGGTGTCTGCGGAAATTTGGGTAAAACCCCGACCATCCTGGGTCACTGACAAATTCTCATCCTCAACAGAAAACATTTCGTTACTGTTCAAGTCAAGGATATAGGGAGTCAAACTATAAGCATCCTCAATGGTGACCTGGGAAAACGTACCGATGTCCTTATGTTCGGTGGAAGCCAGGGAATTACCGGAAGTAAGCACTTGTTGAGCCAGAGTTCGGTTTAAGGCCAAACCATCCGCCGGAGCGGCTTCCAAAACAGGGCTAAATGAACTCCGTTCACCGTTACGAAAAACCCCGGCTTGGGTTTCGAGGGGGATAAAAGCTGACCAACCTTCATCGGTGGGATCATAGGCACCGACCAGCCCCCGGAAATCATCATAATCAGTTTTAATAAAGCCGAACTCAAAATTGCCACTTACAGGCAAGGACACAGCCCGCACCGTCAATGGTATGGGTTGGCCAAATCCATTTAAAAACCCTGAACCACTCACAGGGGTTGCCAATCCTGGTGTTGTTGTCGCTAAAAGCCCGGACAATTCCACTTTGCCATCGGCCAGGCCATCTAGATCCGATGGTGCGCCGTCTTCAAGGTGGAGAAGAATTTGGTCAAATTTACCGTCATTATTGCTATCGATTAATTCAGCGCCGACGTTACCGTCAAATAAGAATTCAGTCCAAATATCAGTTGCCGGATCTTGTCTTAAAAAAGTATTTACTCCCTGGTGCTCCGGTAGTAGATCAATGGCGATCGTGCTGCTATCCCCTGGTTCAACGGCTAGACTTAGCTTAAAACCTTCAGAAGCAGTGCTATATTCCCAACCGGGAAGTGTGCTGAGGGTGAAAGTGGAAACATTCTTCAATGTATCTCCGAATTCATCCAGATTAAATTGTCCTAAGGAAGTGCCGACTTCTCCGGTTAAGAAGACAATGTCATGGGAATCTTCTATGGCAAGGGTGGCATCCCCGGCGGTGTAAAGGATAAAATTCCCGTCTTCATCTTTCCTTTGTCCTTGTTGTTGCCAGTCATCATTGAGATAGATGGTTCCGTTGTCACCTTCGATGCGGAGTATATTTCCATCGGGGGCGATCGCCAGGATGGCGGCTTGGTCAAGGACAACTTCTCCTGCATCGGCGAGTTGAAATATTTCAATGCCTTTAATGTTGATCGTCTCGCTTTCTGCCAGATTGAGCAATTGAATGCCCGCTAAAGTATCGGTACCTCCGCCACCGTCAATAAAATCGTCTCCTAAACTCCACCAGATGATGTCATCTCCGAGGCCGCCCAAAAGGGTATCATCACCTTCCCCGCCGATGATTATGTCATTGCCTTCTCCCCCATTTAAATGGACACCACCGAAACTGTTGTCGGGGGAAGCTTGCAAAAGGTCGTTTCCTGCTCCACCTAAAACTTTCGTGTAAGAACCCACTACAAAGGTATTATTTCCCCTCTCCATGGTGATAAGTTTAGGATTGGCATTGATAACCAGGTTGTCATCCCCTAGACTATCACCGTTTCCGGAAGCAACAATCAGGGAATTGAGGTTAATGGGATTATTTTTTTGGTACTCAAATATGTCGAAGTCTTCCGGTAAATTAATCACTTGAAGCTGTTCAAGGGAATACTCAAGCACCTGCACCCGTTGGGTTTCTAGATAAACATCACCGAATTGATTTTCAACTTTAAATTGCAGCCAATGTTCTCCTAGTTGGTCAACCGTCGGCTGCCAAATAAGTTGATTGGTTACTGGGTCATAGCTGGCCCCTTCCGGCAGAATTAGGGGAGTTACGGTTTCATTTTCAGCCTTGCTAACTTCACGGGTATAAGTTTCGCCCAACACCGCAACGTATTCCCACTCATCGCTCTCACCTAAGGCGATCGCCGCATCATAATTACCTGCCACCGCCAGGGATGTTTTCCCTACCGCCCCTAGGCGATCGTTATCGTCCACCGATTGAATTTGAAAGCGGTATAATTCCCCTTCGGTCAGGCCATCAACAATAAGTCTGTGATAGAAACGTCCATCTTCCTCTTCGTAAATAGTTACTAAGCCGGAAGTAGGTTGAATACCGCTAAAATCAGGGTCTAGGGGATTATCAAGAACTCCCGCAGGATTATTAGACCAGCGTACATTGTAGTACTGGGGCGTTGCGGTATCGCTCCAGGTTACCGAAAACTTACCGTCCCCAATCCAGTTGGCGCTGAGATCCTTAACAACGGGTAAATCATTGCCTTGGCCCAACTCAATGCCGCCAATGGGAAGGTTACTATCCGTTGCTGAACCAGTGCTTGTCGCCACACTGAGATCGCCAGTAAAATACCGGTCATTGGGTAAGTGCCCCTCACTTTCCGCCGATGCATACAAGTGGTAAACACTTTGGGGAACATTGCTTAAATCCCAACGGTAGCGGTAGCTTCCACTTGATTTGGGGTCGTGGTCAATTGTGGTGATGAGGAAACCATCTCCCCCCTTGCCATCGGTGTCCGCATAAAGATTAACTTTAATATTTTCGGCAAAGGGATCGCCAGTAACGGTGTAAAGAATGTCTACCCACTGGCGATTAGGATCCCGAGCAAATTGCTTAATTTCTGCAACGGGGGCGATGGAATTTTGAACCATTTTGATTTGAATTGGCCCGATATCATCCGACCGAACTTGCTCAACTGTCCAGGTTCCCGCTTCCGGTCTCGGAATGAAGAGAGAAGTCCCGAACTCATCACTAAACTCGTTCCAGAGCTTGACCCTAGTCCCTTGTAAATAATCTGCGTATCTGTAGACAGTTCCGCTGGGGGACCTCAGGTTAAACATCGCTGCTGGGGTCTCGTAGCGACCTCTTCTCAGCCACCGAATACTTACCGACGCCCATTCTCGCCCTTGACGGACATTAAAGGATTGTCTTGCTAGCTGATCGCCGGCGTTCTGCTCTTCATAAGCCGCTAGGGCTGATTCAGATGTGGCGAGTAAACCAAATTCATCAAGGGAATCCACCGTTGCTATGCCGCCAAATCCCTTAATATCCTCTCCCTTGACGATGCCAACCTTGCCGTCAAATCCGACCCTAAAGCCAATACTATCTTTGAAAAACAAAGTATTTACATCTACCCATCCCGCAACAAAACCATATTCAGGTCGAAACTGAGCTGTGGGGTGGTAGGGGGCAGCATACTTGATCATGGCGTTGGCCCCAGCAAGTTGTAGCCCACCTAAAAAGGGTATAAAAGTCGGTATGTTAAGCCTTGCCCCCGACCGAAGGCTAAAGTTAAGCCTTGCATCTATGCTGAACTCTCCATTTGTTGTTATTACGTCGAACGGCGTGCGGTAAGTGGTATTGGTTTTCAGTACTACTCCCGTACCCTTGATTGCAGCATCAAGGTTGAGGAAGGATCGACTCTCTGCAACTGGGAATCCCAGAATACTAATTTTGGCGGCTAGGTCAATGCCCACCGGAATTTTTAGTGTTACTGCTCCATCGATACGGACAGCACTGATGCCCTCACCTTTTTTGCTGCCCCCTAGCCAATCGGGGAAATCCACCTCAAATGATTGCCCCAGGGACACCGCAAGAGACCCGCCCAGATTGAAACTTTGCCCCGGAGCCAAGGGCGGAATATTTTCAAAATCAACCCCAATGCGCTGGAGGTAAATTTGAGATTCTGGTGTAGAAATCAAGGCATTCAGATTGTCTGCATAAAGACCAATAGTACTGATTCGAATATCAGCGATACCTCCTGCAGGATTTGTTGTAAATTCTGTTCCAATCCTGCCGCCCACCTTCAGGTTGTTCCAAGGACGAATCAGTATTTCACCAGCTACCGTCGCTTGTTTTTTGATTGAATTAAAATCAAAACTTAAAAGATTAATCCTAACAGCGCCGAAGTCAACGAATTCAATGGAAGCGAGAAAAACCGTTTGAACATCATTATCGAAAATACGGATAAATCGCTGGCCGGCGATATCGACTCCAATTTTTGCCATTTTGAACAAGTCAACATCGGCTTTCCCCTGAACTTGAACGTACTTGTCGATACTATTAATTTCTAGAGCTACTCCGGTAATACCACCAATCTTAATTGGTTTCTTCGGATCATCTGGTTTTCCTGGTTTTGGATCCCTAGGTTCAAAAGTTGGAATATTGAACGCACCCTTGTTTTTTTTCTGGTAGTACCAGTTGAAAGCATTGCCTAAATTGATATCCGGCAACTGGATACGTCCCCCGCTTATTGTCGGAGTGCCTCCAGGGAAAGTAAGATCAAAAAAAGAGTCAGTAGTTGGGATGTTGATACCGGGAAAGATATCTGGAGCCGCTCGATATGAAACAGCACCTGCATTGTTTTCACCATCAAAAAAAGTAATGTTTTGGTAATTGAGACCGATGATGTCCTGCACTGGATCATAGCCACCTTCAATACGGTCACTACGCTTTACTTGACCTACCAACTTATCTTTATTCTTCTCCGATAAAACATCATTAAAAGCGACAGCTCCCCGGAAAAGCCTGATGGGCTGAGGACCTGCAAGACTATAAAATGTTCCCAGGGCAGCTACATTTTGAATCTTTTTTCCATCTTTGTTTACATACTCTAAAACTTCGATGTAATTGCCATCACTGCGACGACCGTCCCCAACCTGAATTAATGCAGTACCATCCCAATAAAGCTTGACATCATCGTAGACCGATTTAGTTGCCTCTGTTCCATTTTCCAGGAAGACAGTTTTTTGTTCGAGTAAATTACCAGTAAATTTGAATTTGTTAGCCATGGCAAAGAAGCTCTTAACTTAAGTGTTAACAAGAATGGAAAAAGTATTAAGTTGCAGATTCTTAGAATCTTTGAAAATCGGGTCAATCATTCCCGGGTGAACGTCTCGAACAATTGTCTTAAATAAATCTAAAATTTAGACAGGCCCCTCTTCCCTTTGTTTTTTCACAAAAACCTGGGTTTCTGTCTTTTGTTAACCGTTATAAATGGCAGAGTGATTGAGGTAAAATCCAAATTTTTGGAAAAGTTTTTTATTAATGCTTTACAGATTTTACAAAAATTTAAACATTTACCCGGAGCCCTTGAGTTCTGTATTGAACTCGAGTCAACCACGCCCTGTAACCATAACACAAAGTTCACTTTTGGTCAAAATCATACAAATTTTAATTATTTTTAGCTATTTTCAACAACCTTAATGTTCTCTTAATATTCCCCTAGCATTTTTTTTGTAAAATTGACGTTATTTATATTTTTAAGCTTGCCTGAGATACACCTTTCTAAGGTGACTTTAGCTTGACAAATTATCCATGCCCGTGATTTGTTAATCAATTTCCCGAGCAATACGAAACGATTCTCGGTGCGGTAGGGGCAAATATTTCCGGAGGACAAAAACAAAGCTTGGCGATCGCCAGTGATTATGATAAGTAGATGGCCATTTTGCTGAACCTAAATCGGGGAATTATTCCCAACAATGAAACGACCCCAGGTAAAGCCATGGTGGTTAAGTTGATATCGCCTGGAGTCTTGTTAAAGTCGGCCACTATCAAAGGAGATATGTGGTCTCCGAGTCTGAAAATTTAACCCTATCAAAAAAACTTTATCGTCGGGCAAGCATTCTACGAATTTCAGCATTCAACTCACGGAAAACCCCCCTGGGACTGACTGCGTCTAACATCTCTACAATCAGCTTGGTTTGCCCCATGCTTAACTCTCGATTATTGGTAAGGGACTCTAATTTAACTTTGACAATATGATTACGAATGTCTTCCTCCGACGCTTTCTCCGCCACCATAGTTGAAACAATTTTACTGGAATTAGCAAATTGAATAAAATCCTTATTGAGCAAATCGTATGAAAGTTCGCTTTTTTTGTTAGTGTACGCTCTAACAATAGCTTCGTACTCTTGGCTGCAGACCGTTTCCAAGTCCTCGGGGCCATCATCTTCAACGGCATCGGGGGGATTTGTTGGAACAGAAACTGTTGTCGTTAACTTAACTTTACCCCGCTTAGAATAGGGCAACCCGGAAGTCAATTCCAAAGCTTCCCGAAAAGCTTCTACAGGAAATAAGTCAACCGGAACGTTCGCCGCAAGGTCTGGTTCCCCAGAAGCTTTATTGATGGTAGCTAATCCTGACTGATCAGCATCGTAACGCAAAATTACGACACCAGATTTACTTGGATCTTTCAGTTTTTGGCGATAGGCTACAGCTTCAATGGTGGACAACTCAACCAATTTAGTTCTGATCATTTTTAGGTATTTGTGATTGAGAAATGGTTCTGAATAATATCAAATATCAATTAACATATGACATTTTTAGGATATCATGGTCTACCAATTTAAAGTTCGATTTAATAAACAAAATATTCCAAAAAATGAAGTTTATATTTCAGATTGTTTGGAGTAGAGAATTATCAATTTGAATCAGTAACATCATAGACTTTAAATGTTATCAAGCTAATCCAGTTTCATTAATTGCAACTCCGAAAGCATTGAACTGAGCCAGGGCCTGGGAGGAGCCAGGGACAAAAACGTTAGAGAAAACCCAGTTCCAGTTACTATCCGCATACCAAACACCAATCTCTCCAGAGCTTTGGTTTTGCCAGAGCACCTGGTTGATGCCCTCTACTGTTTCCGCAGCCAGGGCTTGCCAGTTACCAATGTCATTTTCAAAAGCCTCCCCAAGGTAACGTAAAGGAGTCGTCAGACCATCCCCAGTTTGAACATGATAGCCAAAGATTCCTCGCAGGAGGCTAATAGAACCCTCGGTTTCCACGTTGGTGAGGCTGTCACCAATAAGTTGATCATTGTTGATGTCAATTTGGAAGGTGACCTCGGCATTAAGAGTCTTCAAAGAATTGGCCGACCAAGTTTCAGAGGAAATCCAATTCCAGTTGGCATCAGTATTCCAAATACCAACCTCCTCGATGTCGGGATTTCGCCAGAGAATTTGATTGATCCCGTTAATCGTTTCTGCCTCTAGGATTTGCCAATTACCAAAGGTGCCATTGACAAAGGGTTGATTCTGGTATTTAACTACCATTTGTGTCTCGTCAGACAATTTGACGTGGAAAGAGTTGGCTAAAATCCCAGCTTGAATATCATTGGCGATCGGAACAACAGATGAAAAATTTGGAGGCGAAGAAAAGTTTTTCTCAATACTTTCAAATAAAGATTTATCGAAAACAAAATTTTCAGTTGTTAAATTTTCTTCTTGAATATTTTGTAGGAGAAGAATGTCTTTTTCAAATAGAGAAATAATGAAATCATTACCCTCTTGCCTGGAGGTAAAACTATTTAACCCTAGGGGGAAAGGAAAATCCACAACCCCAATCACATCTTCTTCTGGATTAAAATCTGTAATGACATTAATTGCACTGGTACTAAACCTCTGCCCATATTCTTCAATCGCATCAAAACTAAGACCACCCTCATCAATGACATTTTCAACAATGTTAATACCTAATGTTCCATTGGGATCATCGTAAAACCAGAATTGGTCCTTGCCACTCCCCCCAGATAGAGTGTTACCCCCAGCAGAAATACTGGCATAAATCACGTCATTGCCCGCACCAGCAAAAACCTCTTGATTGCTATTGACGATAATTCGGTCATCGCCATCGGTTCCCATAACATCGCCACTGAGGGATAAGGACTGCCCTTCGCTCTGTAAACTAGTTATTTTCCTGCCACTTAATAGTTCTTCGGCACTAATACGTGGCATTGGGCTGGGAAAATTAAAATTAGGATCAAAGTTCCCAAAATCATCATTCCCCGGGCTGACATCAACTAAATCATCTTGCTCATCGACAATACTATTATCATTGTTGCCTATAACATTTTCAAACAAAGAATTATCAAAGGTAAAACTCTCGGGGGAAAGACTTTCAACATTAACACCTTGCAAAAGAGCGACATCCCTGGCAAAGAGGGAAATAATTGCGTCATTGCCTTCCTGCCTTAATTGGACATCATTAACTCCTACGGGAACAAGAAAATCAGCAAAACCAATTGAGTCTTCATCAATGTCAAAATCTACAATCACATTTATTGAGCCTTCACCGAACATATCGCCATAAATTTGGCGGATAAACCTCTCCTGCTCATTTGCATCAGCAATACCAACATTTACTATTTTTATTGTTTCTTTGAAACTATCAATTACTTCCGCTGCCTGATCGTCATAGAACCAGAATTGATCCTTCCCGATGCCTCCGGATAAGGTGTTACCCCCTAAGGATATTCCTGCGTAAATTTCATCATCGCCTGCGCCGGCAAAAACCCGTTGACCAAAATCCACAATGATTTCGTCATCTCCCCCTAAGGCTTGTATTTCGCGACTCTCAGAGTCGATAACAGTGACATGATCGTTATCTTCCGTGAGAACAAAGGGACTTCCCTGAATGTATGGTTCCGGAAACTGTTGGAGTGATTCTGGCTTGTCTGATTTGATATTAGGCAAAAATGTATAACTAATCATTCTCGCTTCCTTAATTCCATTAACTTCTTCTTCCACAACTTTTGAGACCATTTGTTCTATGTGGCGATTTGTTAAACCTTCTAAAATCACCCTCGGTTCTTCTGATTTCCCCTGGCCATCGCGAAAAACCAGGCCTCGATAATCTTTGTCACCAATCGTTAGATGCTGATATGTTACGGAATACCTAATCTTGCCCCCGCCGTTATCTAAATACAGAACATCTAGTCCAGGATCAAAGTCTTTAATAACGGTCATTTTATCTAAAATACTAGGCTCCTGGGGGTTTCCTGCACTATACTTACTGATCGTTGAAAATATTTCCACCCCTAGGATGCCCATTTCCAATGCTAACTCTGGAATTTTCCCTCCTGGAACCACTGCCCCGGCGACACTAAGTACCTTTAGTCCTACTTTCAATCCTTTCAGAGAAAGTTTCGTAATATCTGCCACCATGGCTTGATTAATCGCATCTTTTCTGGAAATAGCAACGGTGGAAACAATAAAAATATCGGCTTCACGCCTTCCAGACGTTTTAGAATTACCGTAAATCAATTGAACTTTGTCTTTTGTGTTGGCTGAAGTGGGTAGTCCTGCCAAAATAATATCTGTCCCATCTCCCGCCTCAATGGTATTAAACCCCTTACCCCCGTCTATGAAGTCACCGATTGTCGGGACAACACCTTCAGCGTTTTCTAGGGTTTTGATAAACTCTTTTAACTCTTTGACCTGCTCCTCTAAACCGGGTAAAACTACTAGATCTTCAATCGGAACGGAATTGTCTCCCCCTTGGATTAGATCGTCTCCGTCACCACCAATGAGAATATTAAAACCCTGTTCGCTGATTTCTCCTGAGACTTTGATTACATCGTTACCAGGACCGCCATAGGCAAAATTATGGCCTGTACCAACATCTATAAAATTATCTCCATGGAATTCTGCGGGGGGGATAAAGCTACCTGAAGGGTCGTAGCCTCCATAAATAATATCGTTCCCTTCTCCTCCATAAATCGTATCATTACCGGCCATTCCTTGTATGGTGTCATTCCCCAGTCCGCCCCAGATTATGTCTTGAGTGTATTGGAGGACACTAGACCAAAGACCATCATTAGGAAAATAAAACGAATCTCCATAAATCAAGTCGTTCCCAGGACCACCGTAAATTCTGTCAATGGCATCGCCAACCGAGGAAGGATAGGCACGAAGTCCCCAAAGAACATCATCTCCAGGGCCACCCTCGATGATGTCACTATTTTCTGCACCAAAAATAGTATCGTTCCCGTCTTCTCCGGATAAGTATTTCCGCCCGGCCATCCAATTGCTCGTTATTGTATCGTTTCCATTTCCTCCCCACGCTGAATCAAGTCCAGGACCAACGTCAATATAATCGTCTCCATCCTCACCCCAGATTTGATCATTTCCATGTTCTCCGAAAAGCCGATCATTGCCAGGGCCTCCCCAGATCTGATCATCTCCTCCTTCTGCGAGAATCATGTCATCACCTTCTTCTCCGTAAAGTTTATCTGCTCCATCAGGAGTTCCACCAGGAATCCAGTCGTGGTACCCCCCACGGATGGCGTCATTTCCAAAGCCGCCATAAATTGTGTCCGAATCCCCTTCACCTGAAAGAAAATCATCTCCGTGGTGGCCGTAGATGACATCGTTCCCATTCGCTCCAGATATGGTGTCATTGGCTCCTGATAGGCTGGAAAAATTTCGACCATGGACAAGATCATCTCCGGATTTTGCCCAAACAACATCGAATTTATGACGATCAGATGGTCTGAGATCGATGTTGTCAGCTGATTCCGAGCCTTGCCATATTTTCCCCATTTTGAAACCCTCCACTGGACTCTAATACTTTAACTAGATAAAACTAAACTTTAATCAGATAAAGTTTTAGCCAGATACAGTGATGCTTAATTTTTACTCAATAACCCTAACACATAAAACAGTAAAAAATGAGGTAAATGTTATGGGGATTACATTTGCACAACGAATTCTATTCTGATATCATGAAATCGCAACAATTTGGTAAATCATTCTGCTTCAGAACGTGTTTAAAAAACACCCAATATTGAGGGAGTTAGGGGATAAATAAAATTTTTAAACAGATTTTTAGTTGTGTTCTCAATCGAATAACTGTAAAATAATCTTTGTTTCTTAGATTATGCTTTTAGCAATAATAAGTTGCTACCCGTAGGACTTTTTTCCCATCTTTATCTAGCCTTAAACCTTTGACTATTTTATTGGGAAAGATATTGTTTTTCAGATCATGGACAATTTGTTTGGCATGACCAAAGGGTGCAATGAAGTAAAGAACATAAATGTTTTCTCCCGAGTTTCTCTCTTCGACACTTAAATTAATATCATTTTCAATAAGTTCTTTTTCTACTTGATCATTAATAAAAGCCCAACAAGCAAAGCCAATTGGCTTATTATCTTTAACTGTCCGATAGATTCGATATTGATTCAGGTAGATAGAGGGCAAAAGGTAATTTATAATAAAACTAACAGGATACTTGGCAAAGTTCTGTGAAGCCCCCATTAAAAATACAATTTCGCCCAGTATTTTTAGAGCGTTTTCATTGATAGCAACTGTATATTTATCAGCAGTCATTAACTGTTATCGAATAAAAAACTAAAATCATATTATGCAATATTTGTAGTCATGTTAAAAGTTTAGAAGCCCGCCACGCATATTTAAGATTGTCGAGATGGGGAGCAAGACGACGCTCAACAAAATTAACCATAGGATAGTTATCAATGTCGACTCGACAGGTTGCTTTAGGAGCATCTGGCGCAGTTTTAATTTGAATATTCATAGCCGTAGCAAGCATGATCAAACTTCGGCTGAGGGGCTGAAGAGCTGGATCGACAAACATCTGGGTGTAGCGAATGGTATCGGGGGCGATGCGATGGGTAAGCATCCAGCCAACAACTTCATCTTTGTAACGCAGGCCTAAGCTGTTGAGGGATTCTAACTTATGACTTTCCACAAAGGGATTAAATTTTTTAATGAGCGGATTGGCTTCCATTGTGTTTTTAATTGCTTCTGCATCTGCTTCGGTGAGGCTCGACCAAGGGAAAAGCGAAAACTGAGCAGGAAGCTTTGCTGATAACTTGTCGAAATTTTTCAAAAGACTGGCATTTTTTAACTTCCCCATATTTCCGTAGCAGATCAATGCCGTTTTTGCTGGTTTTTCCCAATTACAGCTTGCAAGCATTTGTTCGATAAATACCTTATTGGGATTATCGAGGTAACCTAAGGACACTTTTTCGCAACCACGATGTATTAGTTCATTTTCCAGCGATCGCAGTAGCGCAGCACCGATTCCCCGTTGACGATATTCGGGAATGACAAACAGTGAACAAATCTCGGCAACCTTTTTTTCCTCGCAGATAGCATCTTTAGCCAGAACAAGACCAACGGGATAGCTTTCAATTTCCAGACCGAAAGCTATCCAAGAATTATCCTCTGAGATATGCAGCAGATGAGACTGATAGGCTGGGTAGGTTAATTCTTTAAAATTTACAGCCGAAACACTGTCCAATTGAATTGGTTCATACATGGAAAATCAGCTCAAAAAGTTTTAGCTATAGTCACAATATGGACGGGAAAACATTTGCAAATATCATCCCTGACTATAAATCTAAAGAATCCAAATCCCCCCAAATAGGGGGAACTTAAAGTGGCAGTTAAATTTCATAAACAGCTTCTAAATCAAGCTTAGATAAAAGTAGGCACTAGAGTCCTAATTGATTTAGAGGTGTTACAAAGACTAATTTTTAATAAATGCGTTGAACAACATAGAACCGCCACAAACTACCTCTAACTCAGCGTCAGAGAGTTCGCGGTACTTGGGAGCAGAAGACTGGGATTTTGTTTCTTGACGTTGCACAGACTTTTCAACTTTAGACATGGGAGTATTCCTCAAAAATGTTTGACTAGTGAAATGAAGTTTGTCCATCCACATCAAAAGGCTTGATCAATAAAGTCAGCCTTATCGAACTAAATTGTTTAAAACAATTTCCTACGCGTTTTTAATGGCAGAGTCAGGTAACTTCACATTGTCACCACAGATTATAGCGATGCCACCACAAACAACCTCTAATTGAGCATCAGAGAGTTCACGGTACTTGGGAGCGGTGGACTGGGATTTTGTCTCTTGGACTTGTACGGACTTTTCAACTTTAGACATGAAATTTTCCTCGTATGGCACTAGTTAAATAACTAATCTTTGTACCATAACAGACGCAAATTAATATAAGATTAAATTAAGGTTAAATTAAAATTAAGTTTTCATTATTTTTTGTTTACCTGCATTATTGATAGAATGCGCTAACAATAAAAATTGTAGTTGTATCAACTACTACATTTGATTTGAGATGGTATCGCTTAAGCAAAATTTACTTGGTGTAAAAAATCGCATTACTTGCATGGCTAAATATCAATGGGTTCAACAACAGAGTGGTGAGGACTGTGCGGCGGCAAGTTTGGCGATCATTGCAAAGCATCACGGACGCAATATCAGAATTAATCGAATTAGGGCGCTGGTGGGGACTCGCCAAGGGGGAACCACTTTACTCGGGCTTAAGTATGGGGCGCAGGAACTGGGCTTTATAACCTCAGCCATCCAAGCAGAACCGGAAATTCTCGACGAATTGGATGAGTGGGCTTTACCGGCAATTATTTTTTGGAAGGGATATCATTTCGTTGTTTTGTACGGGCAGGAAAAAGATAAATACGTCATTGCAGATCCGGCGATCGGGGTTCGTTATTTAGACCGCCAAGAGGTAATTAAGGGGTGGCAAGGGGGCATGATGCTCCTATTAGAGCCAGATCCCAAAGGATTTATTTCTCAACTTGATGAAGATCCTGTTCATCCCGTTGATAATCTGCTCAAACGACTGTGGGAATATCGAGAAATTTTTGGCAAATTATTTCCCCTGAATTTGGCCGTCGGTATTTTTTCCTTATCTACACCCTTATTACTTAAATTTTTAACGGATAGCGTTCTGACTAAATCAGATACCCAAAAATTAACCTGGGTTGCCATTGGCGTTATTTTGATTACAGTGGTTAATGCTATTTGTTCATTTTTACAATCCAATCTCGTTGCCTCCTTTGCGGAAGAATTGCAAAAAGGTCTCAAGCTAGAATTTGGCCTGCAAATCTTGAATTTGCCCATTACCTACCATGAAGCCCGTCGCAGTGGTACGGCAATTCGTCGTCTTTCCGATATTCAACGGATTAATTTATTAGTTTCTCAGTTAGTTATTGATCTCCCCATCAAGACATTTATTGGTCTTGTGGCCCTTGGTTTTATCGTCTTTTATAGTTGGCAGTTAGCGGCAATCGTGGCGGCGATCGGGGGCATTATGACCTTATCAACCATTGCTTTTCAGCCCATTGTCCGCCAGACAACCTATCGTTCCATCACTATGGCGGGGGAAAATGCTGGACTCCTGGCTGAATCATTTAATGGAGCCTTGGCCACCAAAACAACGGCGGCTTCTCCCCAATTATGGCTAGAAATTCAACATCGCTTGCAACGGGAATTTAAGCTTAATTACCGCACTGCTCAAATTCGCATTATCAACAATACTTTTTCGCAATTAATGGCGGGGATAGGCACAGTAATTATGCTGTGGTATGGCAGTGTTTTGGTTTTTGGCAATCAACTCAGCATCGGTCAACTTATCGCTATCTATGGTCTGCAACAAAGTTTTTTACTTTTGATTACAACTTTAGTGCAGTTTTTTACCGATTTCACCCAAGTTAAAGCTATCACTCGACTCCTGGCGGAGTTATTTGAGTACGAACCAGAAAATCAAGGGGATGATCTCAAAGACCCCATTGAAATTTCTCCCCAGGACGACATTGATTGTCAAAACATTAGTTTTTATTATCCCGGTCGAGTCAAGTTGATAGAAGATTTGTCCGTTACCATCCCCGGCGGCAAAGTTGTCGGCCTTATCGGAAAATCAGGCTGTGGGAAAAGTACCTTAGCAAAAATTTTAACCGGTCTTTATTCAGTGCAAGCTGGGGAAATTAACATTGGGAACCATAGTCTCGGGGATTTTTCCTTGATCTGCCTACGAAAACAGGTAGTGTTAGTTTCCCAAGATGCTTTTTTCTTCCATCGTTCCATTATTGACAATTTCCGTTTAAGCTCACCAGATATTACTTTGGAGCAAGTTATATCAGCTTGCCAAATCGCCCAAGCCCATGAATTTGTTAGTCAATTTCCAGAGCAATATGAAACAATTCTCGGTGCGGTGGCGGCAAATATTTCCGGAGGACAAAAACAACGCTTGGCGATCGCCAGGGCAATTGTAAACGATCCAGCGGTTTTGATTCTAGATGAGTCAACAGCTAATCTTGATCCGGTGACGGAAGCTGAAGTACTCAATAGTTTGCTGACCAAGCGCCAAGGAAAAACAACGATTTTAATTAGCCATCGTCCTAAGGTTATCAATTGTGCAGATTGGATTATATTTTTAGAATCGGGAAAGGTTAAATTTAGCAATACAATAAAAAAATTTCGTTCTGAATTTGGAAATGCCTCTGATTTTTTATCCCCTTAAACAAGATATAAAAGCATTATCAATTCTACTTTACGAGATTTTATTTGCTATCAAAATAGTATTAAAATCAAGAAAATTACCACATTATCCCAAGATCACTGGACATTAAAGATCGGCGGCGAAGTCAAAATTTATCATAAAAATGTATTAACTTATAATATTGCAGCAAATTTTCTGATTAATCTCTCAACAACCTCCGACTGGAGACTAACGAAGAGGCGGATACGTAGGCATTGATCGCCGATCAACTATATCTTTGAGGGTATGATTAGTGGGATTGTCATCAAACTAAGGTACTGTCACCGAGGTTATAACTATTGTTTTTTTCCTAATGGGCATTGAGCAAAATAATCCTATGGCTTTGCCCCTCTGGATTGCGGTGGGGCTGGCGGCGACCTACCTAGGGGCTGTGGTGTTAACCGCGGAACTGCTTAACCGCCTTTCCCTCAGTCCGGCGGAGGTAACTCGTAAAATTGTCCACATCGGAGCGGGGCAAGTGGTGCTGATTGCTTGGTGGTTGAGTATTCCTGGTTGGGTGGGGGCGATCGCCGGGGTTTTTGCCGCTGGCATTGCAGTGCTCTCCTATCGTTTGCCGATTTTGCCCAGCTTAGAAAGTGTTGGCCGCCACAGTTACGGCACTTTGTTTTACGCCCTTAGCATTGGTCTATTGGTGGGGGGATTTTTCTCCCTTGGACTGCCGATATTTGCGGCGATCGGTATTTTAGTCATGGCCTGGGGCGATGGACTGGCGGCCCTGGTGGGACAAAGGTGGGGGCGTCACCGCTACCAAGTCTTTGGTTTCCGCAAAAGTTGGGAGGGCACTCTCACCATGGTGTTGGCCAGTTTTTTGGTCACGGTTGTATTTCTTAGTTACACCTTCGGCTTCACAGTTATTGTCCTTGTTGTGGCTGGGACGGTGGCGATCGCCAGTGCTGGACTGGAGAGCTTTTCCCGCTGGGGCATTGATAACTTAACTGTTCCCCTGGGCAGTGCTTTGATTGCTTGGGCTGGTAGCTATCTTTGGTTGGGATAGTCCCTGGGGTAAATGGTTAAAATGCAAATACCATCCTGCTTTTCCACCATGGTTTTTACCCTTCCCCAGCCAACTAATTTACCCAGCACTAATGTCCGTTTGCCTATCCAAGCACTACACGGTCAATTGATCCAATGGCGACGGCAGTTTCACCAATACCCGGAATTGGGCTTCCAAGAGCAGTTAACGGCGGCCCACATTGCCGAAACCCTGACTAAATTAGAAATTCCCCACACCCCAGGCATTGCCAAAACCGGGATTATGGCGACGGTTGACAGCGGTAAGCCGGGACCTGTGCTGGCCATCCGAGCCGATATGGATGCTCTGCCGGTAACGGAAGAAAATGAAGTAGATTACCGTTCCCTCCACCCCGGTAAAATGCACGCCTGTGGCCACGACGGTCACACGGCGATCGCCTTAGGCACCGCGCAATATTTAGCGGCCCATCGGGATAGTTTTCGGGGCCAGGTAAAATTCTTTTTTCAGCCAGCGGAGGAAGGCCCTGGTGGTGCCAAGCCCATGATTGAAGCGGGGGTGCTGGAAAATCCGGCGGTGGATGCCATTGTCGGTTTACATTTGTGGAATGACCTACCTGTGGGCACGGTGGGCATCAAGCCGGGGCCAGTAATGGCGGCGGTGGAACACTTTGAATGTCAACTGTTCGGCCAAGGAGGCCACGGAGCCATGCCCCACCAAACCGTGGATACCCTGGTGATCAGTGCCCAAATTGTCATGGCTTTGCAAGGTATTGTGGCCCGCAATTTAAATCCCCTCCAGTCTGCTGTGGTTACTGTGGGACAGTTGCAGTCCGGCACTGCTTTTAACGTCATCCCCGACAGCGCCTATTTCCGGGGCACAGTGCGCTACTTTGACCCCAGTTTTGCTGGTTATTTTGCCCAACGCATTGAGGAAATTATCAAGGGCATTTGCCAGAGTCACGGGGCTAATTACCAATTTACCTACGAAAATATTTATCCCCCCGTGGTTAACGATCGCCGTTTGGCGGATTTGGTGCGATCGGCGGCGGCGGATGTATTACTCACCGATGACCATCTCCAACCGGATTACCAAACCCTAGCAGGGGAAGATATGTCATTTTTTCTCCAGGCAGTGCCAGGTTGTTACTTCTTCCTAGGGTCTGCCAATGGGGATCTTGGTTTGGCCTATCCCCACCACCATCCCCGCTTCAATTTTGACGAGGCTGTGTTGCCAGTGGGGGTAGAGCTATTTGTCCGTTGCGTGGAAAGGTTCTGCAATGCCTAGAAGCTGAAGGTGGTACGAATTACCCCCATTACCAGGGTGCCATTGGCGTTGTTGTAGTCCGCATTGGGTACCACCACAATACCGGGGGTAATGGAAAGATTGTCACTCACTGCCCACTGGAAAAAGCCTTCTAGGTGCAAGGAACTGTCAATGTCAGTGGTGGCAATGTCATCGGGGAAGACAATGGAACTACTGCTCACCCAGGGTTGCATACCCACAATAATCCCCGCCATATTCCCTTCCTTGATAATGTCGGGGAAAGCCAGGGTCACAGCCCAATTCCAAATATCTAAACTTCCTCTACCAATGCTGGCATCCGCCAGATCTATAGATTTGAGGGTGCGGGCCTTAGTAAGGCCTCCCCAACCCCCTAGGACAAAATGGTCGCTCAACTGCCAAGAAAAAGCGGCCCCATAGGCGTTGTGGGAAGTTTTGGCCGCTTCCCCAAAGGTGGTTTCCGTAAAGTAGCGAAAATTAGAGCGTTGGCTACCGGTGCTAGTGTCCAAGGTGTTATAGCCATAGCTATAGGTTAAAGCTACGGTCAGATTATCGCTGAAATCATAGTTTACCTGGGCGATCGTGCCAAAACTGCCGTTAAATAATCCTTCTCCCTGGGAAGGATCATTGCCAGCGGGGGCCAGGTAACCAAGGCTAAGTTGTAATTTATCCCAGGTGCCCTGGAGGGCCGCCCCGGTACCTTCCCCCAAGAAATAGATCGGGCTACGGGTGCCAAAGGTAGTCAATGCTCCAAAGGCTCCATCCCCGTCTAAAACATTGACTGTATTGGTGAAATCGTCGAAAGCGCCCCCGGCCCCCATGGCCCACAGACGAATATTTTCCGTGGCAGGAAAAGTATAGTACAAAACACTATTGCTGAGGTTGCCATCTTCCGGTTCCGTTGCCCCTAACACTGGCTGGAAAGTACCGGCAATGGGGCCATAGTCTTCTAAATTGCCACTGGATAGGCGAATGAACAGATCGTCATCTCCCCGAAAGCTAGTATTGAGCTCCAAACGGGTGCGGTAACCCAAGGTGGTGTTTCTGGTAATTGATTCAGTGCCATTATTTTTGTCGCCGCTGACAATGCCACTCAGGGCCGTCACCACCTGTCCACTTAATTTGGTGGTGGTGGAAAATTGATGGTCTTCCAGGTAAGCTGTGCGGACTTCCAAATTATCAACCCGGGCCCCCAGGGCGGCCAATTCCCCCTGAAACTCCTGGGCTAAGCGCTTCAACTTATCAACGTCTTCCCGTAAAACCGCTACGTTCTCCTGGATTAACCGCTCCATGACGTTCATGCAGGCATTTAGTCCCGCAGCAAATTCCCAACGGGATAGGGCTCCATCGCCGCGAAAAGTGCGGTCAGGATAACCAACAATGCAACCGTAGCGCTCCACTAAACTTTTGAGTGCTTCGTAGGCCCAGGCGGTGGGCTGCACATCCCTAAGCTCCGACACGGAAGTGATCTGTCCCATGGGGTTGGAGTCCATCTCTTCCACGGATTGACCGAACTGCAAAGGTTCAATTTTGCCCCCTGGTTCGGCTAAAGCTTCCCCCCCTCCCCCGGCGATCGCCATCAGGGCACCCAAACCCCACACTAGTGACAGTTTTCTTAACATAGGAGTCCTCACACCCTAGGAATTAGCCAACAAATTATCGAGAATATAGGCAACAGCCAAGGGAAAAACAATGCCCTTCCTCCCCATGGCCATCACGGGCAAACTTCTAAATAATGATAATCATTATCATAGCATGGGCTTTTCTGGAATTTTTTAGATAGATGGTTTCACCAAGCCGATTACTTCCTAATCCTTACTGGCCAAGCTCTAACCACTCTTCCGCCCGTACATTAGCCACCAACGTAAACTGATCACCACCTAGGGGCTTAACCACATAGGCCATGCCCTGGGGATCGGGATAAATTCCAGTTGCCGCCTCAAATAGATCGTCATGGCCAACAACAACATTATTAGTTCCAGGGGCAGGAATTTCGGTTAAAAATGGCATTAACAACGCTTTCATTTGGGCAATTTGTTCTGGGCTATAGTCTTCCGCTTTGGGAAAATTAAGGTCGCCATTTTTTTCGTATCGTCCAAAGGCTAAATCCGCTGTTTGCCAGGCTCGACAATATTGACTGGAAAAAACTTTGTCGTAGGGAATGGCGTATTTTTTGAATGCTTCACCGATCGCCTTGGCCTGTTGCCAACCGACCTCGCTTAAAGTCCTTTGGGTGGCGCAGTTACCCATTTCCGCTGTGACTTGGTCAGCATAATCCTTTTCTGTTTGGCCATGGCGAATGTAAATGACATACCCTCCCTGACGTAATGCTTCTAGCAAATCTTTCTTATTTAACTTGTCCTGAAAATCACGGTTAGCCTGTTCTCCTGGGGTCATTTCTTGCGCCGCAACCTTGGCTAGCTCTAGGTTTAGACCGCTAATTAAGCTGGGATTATTGGGGGAAAAGGAAACTTCCATGGATTGCACCCACAACATAACCCCAAATAATAGCAACCGGTTAGCCCATTTCATCAGCAAGCTCCTTAATAAAAATAATTTTCATTTAATCCCGGCAATTATCCTAGGGCTAAATAGGAGTTACTGTCAATAGACGAAAAAATGAACGGGTGAAATGCCCCTAGCAACCGAAGGCTTCAGTCCGCACCTTTTGAAGATTGACCAACGGCGATCGGACAACTTCAGGCAGGCAGGGGGCATTATTTGAATATTGCAAACATCGTCTTTTGCTCTATGGTTTTAATTTGCCCAGACCATGAAAAGCGAACTGGGGCAGATTGAAGAGGATTATAAAAAGAGAAAAAATTTGGCTCGTGGGGAAAATTCCATCCAAAGAAAGCCTCCAAAGTAGAGATCCCAGGCGGAAAAGCCGCTGTTGAGTGGAGGTCAATAAAACTTAATGAATTTTTTTAAAGCTAAAAGCCATTTTCCTCGCAAAACGTCCCCCCGTGCGTAAAATGGGGACTAAAGTTTTGTCACGTCCCTGACGAAATTCTTTAATAGGAGAACTCAATACCAATGGCTGAATCTAACCAAGTTGTACAAGCCTATAACGGCGATCCTTTTGTGGGGCATCTTTCCACCCCCATTTCCGACTCCGCTTTCACCCGCACTTTTATCGGCAATTTGCCCGCCTATCGCAAAGGCCTTTCCCCCATCCTCAGAGGTTTGGAAGTGGGCATGGCCCACGGTTACTTCTTGATTGGCCCCTGGACCCTGCTGGGCCCGCTGCGGGATTCTGAGTACCAGTACATTGGTGGTCTGATCGGAGCTTTGGCTTTGATCCTGGTGGCTACCGCTGCTCTTAGTAGCTATGGACTGGTTACCTTCCAAGGGGAACAGGGTTCCGGCGACACTCTGCAAACAGCCGATGGTTGGAGCCAATTTGCTGCTGGCTTTTTTGTGGGTGGCATGGGAGGTGCCTTTGTGGCTTACTTCCTGTTGGAAAACCTCAGCGTTGTGGATGGGATTTTCCGGGGTCTATTTAACTAAATAACCTTATAACCTTTAAACTGTTTCAATTTTGCCGTTGCCACGACGGCCTGAGCTTACAATCATCCAATTAATAAGGAGTATTAACTAATGGACGGTTCCTACGCTGCATCTTACCTGCCTTGGATTTTGATTCCTATGGTGGGTTGGTTATTTCCCGCTGTGACCATGGGGTTGCTTTTCATTCACATTGAGAGTGAAGGCGAAGGTTAGGCTGGAAAGGTTTGAAGACTAATGGTCTTTTAATTGAAAATGTCTAACCATCTTTGGGTGGGTCAGGATTCCTCCGTTATGCGGGGGATTGGACATTTTGATTTGTTACTCCGCCAGCGGGTGGGGTATTTTTTTTGTGGGCTTATCAAAGGCTTGTGTAGTTTTTAACGGATATTTGGGCAAGATGACTGAACCGATTCGTTTACTAATTGCCGCCAGTGGCACGGGGGGGCATCTTTTTCCGGCTTTGGCCCTGGCCCAGCAGTTGCCGGACTATGAAATTATCTGGTTGGGGGTGCCCGATCGCCTGGAGACGACCTTGGTACCCCGGCAATATCCTTTGCAAACGATCCCGGTGGAAGGTTTCCAGGGACGGCCCAGCTTAAAAACAATCAAGATTGGCTGGAATTTATTACGGTCAGTATTCACGGTTAGAAAACTGATTAAGAGCAAAAAAATTAATGCTGTGGCGACCACAGGGGGTTATATTGCCGCTCCGGCCATTGTGGCAGCTAAATTATGCAACATTCCGGTAATTTTCCACGAATCTAACTTTATTCCCGGTAAAGTAACCACTTGGTTGGGCCGTTGGTGCGACACAGTGGCGATCGGTTTCCGGGGCACAGCCAAATATCTGCCCAATTGTGCAACGGTTTGGATTAGCACCCCCGTGCGGGAGCAATTTCGTCAGCCCCAGTCTTTGGATTTGCCCATTCCCCCAAACAGAAGCTTAATTGTGGTGGCAGGAGGTTCTCAGGGAGCAGTGACAGTCAATCAACAAGTTCGTAGTTGTGTGCCTGCTTGGGTAAATGCGGGGGCCTTTATTGTCCATTTGACCGGCAAGAACGATCCGGAAGCGGCCACCTTTAGCCATGACCATTATTTATCCCTGGAATTTTTCGATAATATGGCGGCCCTGTTGCAAAAGGCGGATTTAGCCATTAGCAGAGCCGGAGCGGGCACCCTAACCGAATTGGCTGTCACCCAGACCCCCTCCATTTTAATTCCCTATCCCTTTGCGGCGGAAAATCATCAGATGTATAACGCCCAGGTGTTTGTTGATGCCGGGGCCGCCCTAATGTTTGCCCAAAAATCCCTGACGGCGGAACAGTTGGAACAAGCTGGGCTAGACCTGCTCCAGAGTCCAGAAAATTTGGCTACCATGGCCAAAGCTGCTGGCACATTGGCTGACCTCGATAGTGCAGAACAGTTAGCGGCGATCGTCCGGGCATCAGTGGAAAAATCCCGCTGACATTGACCCAGCCTGCTGCAACGTAGTCACTGGGTTCATCCAAAAGACTGTTGTAAAATCCAACCTAATTTTCCCCAAGCTTGGGGGAAACTCGGGAAAGGTTTCCTAGTCAGTCGATTTAAGGGCAAACCCGAACTTTGCCAACACCTCCCAAATCAAGATAAAACTTGATCACTATTTTTAGTTTGTGAATCTATGGGAAAAACAATGCCAGCTCCGTTTCCCTGCCCCAACTAAGCAGAGGATAATTAAACACCAATCTAGGGAAAATAGTCCTGGGTAAGCAGTCATTCCTAACCAAGTGAGTTACATTGAATAACCTAGGTAAGTAAATAAACTCACTCAAAAATTTCCGGATCCTATCCCCGTCTTCGCTCCCCACTATGACTACGACAGAATTAACGGCGGCCACCCTAACTCAACTTCAGCAAGAAATTAATCGGTTACAACGGGAAAATGATGATCTCCACATTGCCTTGACCACGATCGCCGAACATGGGGACATGATCGAGTCATTGCTGAATGAAACCAATGTCAAGCTCAGAAGCGAAATCCTGGAACGACAGCGGGCAGAGGCGAAGTTACAAAATATTCTCAGTTTAATTTCCCGGGAAAAGGAAGACCTAGAAATTATTGTGGAAACCATCATGCAACATGGGGACGTGGTGGATGCCCAATGGCGACAAAAACTAGGGGAAACCGCAGAGTTACTTAACCTCGATAGCCTCACCCAGGTTTCCAACCGCCGCCATTTTGACCTCCATCTGGCCCAACAATGGGAACGGGCCATGGATAGCCAAGAGGCGATCGCCCTGATTTTATGTGATATCGACCATTTCAAACAATTCAACGACTTCTACGGCCACCTCAGTGGGGATGACTGTTTGCGGCGCATTGCCAAAACCCTCAGTGCCACCCTCCGCAACCCGTTTGATCTTTTTGCTCGCTACGGTGGTGAAGAATTTGGTGTAATTTTGCCCCAGGTGACCAGTGAAGCTGCCCAGCAGATTGCTAAACGGATGCAGGCCTCTCTGACAATGCTAGAAATTCCCCATCACCATTCCCCCACTAGCGAATTCGTCACCATGTCCTTTGGCATCGGTCGCCTGTATCCCCAGCCGGGACAACTCCCCCTAGACCTAATTGCCCAAGCGGACGAAAATCTTTACAAGGCGAAACGCCAGGGCCGGAACTGCATTTTCGGCCATTGATTTTTCGAATAAACCAAGTGAGCTAGTCCCATAGACATAACCATGAGCACTGACCAAACCAACGTCAGACAATGGGGAGAGTTCCTCGATCCCATTCCCCCCAGCGACGAATTTCTGACCCTAAACTTTTCCCTCGACCGGGTAAATCGTTTACAACGCTGGCGCAACTATGGCCTGTCAGCAGACTTTTTGGGGGACTACTTTGCCACCTTTTTTCCCGGCAACGGAGCAGACGACGGCCTTAGTCAGCGGGACACCATCAAAGGCTCCGTCAGTTATATTGCCAACGAATTGTTGGAAAACGCCGTTAAATACAGCACCACCGACCATGATTGTCCCATCACCATTACTCTCCATCTCTACGACCATAAATTAATTTTTGAGACCAGTAATATTTCTCCCCTGCCAACCACCATTGACTATGAGAATTTCATCAAAGTGCTATTAGAGGCAGATCCGCTGGAGCTATACATGGAACGACTAGAAAAATCCGCCCTGGAAGATTGCGAAGCGTCCCAGATCGGCTTGTTGACTATGATTAACGATTACCAAGCTCAGTTTGGTTGGCGATTTGTCCCGGTTTCCGGTTCCGAGGATTTGATCAAAGTTACGGTGATGACTCACTTGGGTGTCGAAATTTGAGCAGTGGTAGCTAAGAAAAAATTATTCTCCCCAAATCCCTAATTTTATTGCGACCTATTCCCATGGAAATAACCACTGAAGACTATCGGATTTACTTTGAAGAGGCCAACAAGACCCTTTACTTTCGGGGCTTTTTGCGGTTGGAAGGCATGAAGGAATATCAGCCCATTATGAACACCATGCTGGAGATTTTGTCTGATTGTAGTGAGCTGATCATTAACTTAGAGGGGTTAGAATTTCTCAATAGTTCCGGCATCAGCATGCTGTCTATGTTTGTGATGAAGGTGCGGGGTAAGGAAGACACCAGCCTAGTTTTTAAGGGTTCTAAAAACATTCTCTGGCAAATGAAATCCTTGAGAAACCTCCAACGACTGATGCCTGATTTAACCTTGGAATTCGTCTAAAATTCTCGATGGGAAACGTGGCTAGGTTAATATTCCCTCTCTTGATCTACTGGTGTTGGGAATGGCAAGCCATCGGACAATTTTCCCCCTCTTGGTTGTGGTTGACCCAAAGCTCACCCCAGGTTTTTACCGGCTGAAATAGTTCTGCCAAAGCTAGACTAGGAAACTCCACCTTCTCAATTTCTCCCTATGGCCCGCAGACCCCCACCCCGTTACACTCCTCCTCCCCGTCCCAGCTATGATCGGGATTATGGGCCCCCGCCGGGAAAAGCCCCTGGTAAGTTCAGCCTGGGGGCCATCAACTATGGCACGATCGCCTTATTAGCGGGAATTTTTGTTTTGGGCATTGGGGTAGGCATTGGTTTTAGTTCCACCGCTAGCTTTAGTCCGGAAAATGTGGCTTCCAGGGAAGTGATTGACCGCAGTGCCCCCAACGCTGAAGTGTGTGTACAGTTTGGCTCCAGCGCCATTGTCACCGATATGCGGGTGTTTGTGACCCTGAATCCCTTTAATGTATTTGTCACCCAACCAGTGATGCAACCGGGCTGTGTGTTGCGCCGCAATAACTGGAGCATTTTAGAGCGGGAAAAATTGGTGGACAGCCGTCAGGTCAATGATTGCAAAAATCGGATGAATACCTTTGGTTTCACCGGGCCTCTGGAAGGTAATCCTCGCATTGATTGTATTTACCAAAATGAAGCGGCTGGGAATTTATTCACCAATCAACCGGGGGCAGTGGGGCCCAGGCCAGCTACGGATAAGTTTTAGCTCCTGGATCCGTTTGAAGAGTTGTCCTAGGTTATGGGGCCAATCGGGACTTTGCCGACATTCTTGCATTTCAAGTGTGGACCACCACTTCAACTTGATCCCGCAGGACAATTCCCCCCTGGACTGCTTGCTGAACTATAGGTAAAAGCTGATCGATTTTCCCACGGCGATCGATAAAGGCGGGCACTATTGCCAGCCAAAATTTGTTTTGGTCGCTCCCTTGGGTTTTCCATTCCCGGTGGATCTGCCCACTGGATTACATGGAGGATTAGGACCCTGGCATCATTCCGCCGGCAATAATGCCTTGGGGCGAGATTGCACTGCTCTTAGAACTGCCTGTATCGTGGCTTTAGCAGAATTGACATTGGTTGTTTTTGCTGCAGAAAAAGTTAAGCTAAATTTGCCAGAAGATTATTAATAAGAGTTAGTAAATTTGCCAAACAATCTAATTAATCAAAATTTATCGATGGAGATTATCACCCCCTTCTTGTAAATGAGAACGCCGTAAATCTAGCCATTGTTGTAGAATAATTTCCGCCGCTTGTTGATCAATTAAACCCTTGTCATAACTAGAAAATCTTTTCCGCGCTTTTAACTGATTTTCCGCTTCTACTGAACTTAACCGTTCATCCATATACTCCAACGGCAAGTGTAACTGCTCCGCCACCCGTCGCGCAAATTTTTGCACCTGTTTAGCTTGAGAACCAATCTCTCCAGCCATGGTGTAGGGTAATCCCACCACCAACAGATTAACATTCCTTTCTTCCACCAATTGCTTAATCTGAGCAATGTCTTGATCGTAGGAACTGCGGACAATGGTGGTAATGCCAGTGGCAATCAAACCAGTGCCGTCACAGCCCGCCACCCCGATACGTTTTCGCCCCACATCTAAGCCCAGGGCCGCTACTTTTTTGCTCATAACTACATGATTAACTGTGAAAAATCTCCCCTTAACTTAGGTGAAATTTTAGCTTTAGAGAGGGTCTGAAAAGTGCAAAGCTAGGTATTCATCCTTCCAAATCCTCCCACTAAAGCTCCGGCTTAAAAAGGAGGTCTTTTGTAACAGTTCTCCCCTTCCCAAGGGGGGTAGGGGGGATTAAACAGCCACAACTCAAATTTTTAAACACTTTCCTAGAGAGGGTCTGAAAAGTCTAAATTCTCCCTGTACATCTCATCATACTGGGAAATTTTGAATTGAATTCCCTACATAATTGAGGGACCAGGGGAGGTATTTTAAATTTTTCTTAACCCTGACGAGATTTGAGCAAAATTGCTAGAGTTGCTACTACTTTAGTATTAAATTCTTCTTCAAAAACAACTTTTTTATAATCTAAATTCCATAGTTCCAAGGCACAGTCATCGTCGGGATCTTTGGGGGTAATGTGCAAATGTAACTGCCGTTTATCTTGATCATAACGACAATCAAAGCTTTCAATGGCTCCCACTTGGCGACGGTCCAAGGCCACCGCTAAGCGTAGCAAAGAACTTAATTGCCGCACCGCTAAACGGTGGGGTTCAGATAATTTAATGTAATCATCGTGGCGTTTTTTCGGCTTACTACGGCGATGGTAACGGGCAATATTGGCAATTAGTTCTAGCTCAATTTCTGTGTAACCTAGCAGTTCCGCATTACGAATTAAATAATAGGAATGTTTATGGTGGGCGGAGTGGCTGACATAAGTACCACAATTATGCAAAATTGCGGCGGCCCAGAGCCATTCCCGTTCCGTTTCCCCCCAGTCGTGTAAAACTCCCCGCAGTTGATCGAAAAAGCTGGTGGCAAATTGGGCGACCCTTTCCCCAAAACCGAGATCCACTTGGTATTTGCGGGCGATTTTTAGCACTCCCCGTTGACGAATTTCTCCCTGGAAACGCATCCGGTCTTGGATTAGCCCATGGGTGAGCATCCAATCGACGATCATGCCTTCCCGCAACGCCCGCTCACAGATGGTGATGCTATCCAATTCCAGCATGGTCATGGCTTCGAGTAGAATCACTGCCCCCGGCAAAATAATTTCCGCCCGGCGATCGGACAGGCCCGCCACTTCAAACCGTTCTTGGCAGTTGAGACCAGCCAATTTTTTGACCCATTCCTCCACATCTTTTTGGCTAATGCTGTAACCCTGAATGGGATTGGGAACCTCTTTTTGTTTTTGTAAAGCGGTCATGGTGGCTAGGGTTTCAATGGTGCCGGAAGTCCCCACCATTTGAGCTTTTTCCCCTCCCTTGAGCCGTTGTTTAATCTCATCCACTGGGCGCTCCAGCATGCCCCGCACATAGGCCCGCAACACGGCCAATTCGGTGGCATCAATGGGATCGCTGTGGACAAAGTCTTGGGTGAGCCGCACCGCCCCTACTTTGGTACTGCTTAAAAACCGCACGTCCCGGCGATCGGCCAAAATTAGCTCCGTAGAACCGCCACCAATGTCGATCATCACATGGGGTACTTCATGGAAATCCATGCAGGAAAATACCCCCAGGTAAATTCGTCGGGCTTCCTCTGGGCCAGAAATTAAATCCACCGTTAGCCCCACTTCCGTTTGCACCCGGGTAAGAAAATCTTGGCCATTTTTGGCTTCCCTAGTGGCACTGGTGGCCACAGCGATAATGTTTTCCACTTCCAAACCCTTGGCCAATTCCACACAACGTTTCAAAGCGGCGATCGCCCGATTCATGGCCGCTGGAGTGAGGTTATTAGATTGGGGGTCCCGATCGCCTAGGCGGACAGTATCTTTTTCCCGAGCCACAATAGTAAAGGTGGCCAGAACTGGATCAATGCGGACAATGACCATGTGAACGGAATTGGTTCCAATGTCGATGGCCGCCAACATACAGGGGTCAACAATCTGGGCAGAGGAAGGAGCCATGGGTTAACACTCTCAAGGGGACAGGAACGGGGGAGTTAGGGTCAAAACTCTACCAACCAGCCTAGGGCCAATTAACCGTCCCTAACTTAACTTTCCCATTGTCCATTGTTATCAACCCCTCGCAAAGCAACACTGAGGAGAAAATTTGCTCAAACATTTCAGTAGGGAGAAATATCATCAATATCCCATTGATTTGATGCGGATGAAAACACTGGAGTACTGAGTTCGCAAAAATTTCACCGTGCCACCTGGGGGCCATAATCCCTCGGGCCATGGGAGCAGCGGAACCTGTTAAGGTTTGAATGCTACAAAATACTTTTAGTAGCCATCTTCTAGGGCTGACAAAAGCTGACAATCCTGTTAAAGTCTCTGTAAAAAACTGTGCAGTCCCAATTTAAGCCTGATATCAAAGCCAGGGACGCAAATATCTCCTCCCCACTCTGACTAGCTACTTTGTAGCCTTCCACGCCGACCTGTTCACCACCGGAGATGCCCAGGGCCATGTTAAGTTGCCGTTATACCCTGCAATTGGCGTTGTGCTTTTGCTTACCATTGGGGCTAGTAAATCAGGCTTTGGCCACAGGTTTGGGTACCTTTACTTCTAAGGTGCCAGTAGTAATTGAGCAAGAAGAGAAAGATTTAACCCTAGACCCAGATACCGAAGAGATAAAGGCGATCGCCGCCAAAGAATTTTTCCTTAGCCAAGGACAAGTTCCCACCCCTCCCCTACAACCACTGCCATCGGAAGACGATATTCAGGTCCCCCCTACTAGTCCTCCATTGGAACTAGGGCCAGAGTCCTCCCCTCCCAGCGCCGAAGAAGCGGTGGACACCTGTGGTTATAGACCATCTGCTCCTACCAACATAACGCCCATACCTCTGTTACAAGGGTCGGTGGATGGCACTCCCCTCCGGGTGAACCTACTGGGCATGACGGTATTTTCCCCGAAGGAGTTGTTAGCTTTACCAGCCCTACAACCTTGGCAAACTGATCCCCCCAGCGGCACTGCTCCCCTCATCATTGATACGAATTTGACGGCGGCGGAATTTGAAGTTTTATACCAAGGCATAGTAGAGGGCATTACCCAGCTATACATCAATCAGGGTTACATTACTTCCCAGGCGATCGCCAAACCCATTGAACCTGTTAAAAATGGTGAGTTTTTGGAACAACCAATCCAGGTGGTGGAAGGGCAGGTGGAGTCGATCCAAGTACGGGGTCGGGGTCGTTTGCGCCCAGCTTACATTTGCGACCGGGTAGCTCGGGGAGTTCATAGTCCCATCAATGTGGGTCAGTTGGAGGAAAGTCTACGGCTGTTGCAAATTAATCCCATGCTGGAAAAGGTGCAAGCTAGCCTTTTGCCCACCGGAAAAGTTGGGCTGAGCAATTTATCTGTCACGGTGGAGGAAGCTTTCCCCTTCAGTGCCAATCTCAGTTTTGATAACTATTCCCCCATCAGTTTGGGAAGTGAGCGGATCGGCCTTAGCTTGGACTATAAAAATCTCACCGGCCTTGGCGATCGCCTGTCGGGGAGCTATTACGTTTCCACCACTGGGGGTTTGGACATCCTCGATTTTAACTATCAGGTTCCCCTTAATCCCACCGATGGCACTCTCAATCTACGTTTTGTGCCCACCTGGACTAGAATCACCCAGTCCCCCTTCGACGTTTTTGATATCACCGGCAGCAACCCCCTCTACGAAATCAGTTATCGCCAACCCCTCTGGACTTCTTTAACAGATGAATTTGCCCTTAGTTTTGGTTTCCGTTACCAAGACGGTCGCACCCTAGGGCTAAATCGTCCCGATTTGACCAATTTCAGCCGCACCAGCGTGTTTCAGTTTGGCCAGGACTACACCCTGCGCGACCCCAATGGGCTATGGTTTTTCCGCTCCCAAATGAACCTGGGCACAGGACTATTTGATGCCACCACCAATCCCGATCCTCTACCCAGCGGCAAATTTTTTAGTTGGTTGGGACAAGCCCAGCGGCTGCAAAGACTGGATGATAATAACCTGCTCATTGTGCAGGCAGATTTACAACTCACCCCCGATAGTTTGCTACCGGATTATCTGTTCATCATCGGCGGTGGGCAGTCCCTGCGGGGCTATCGACAAAATGCCCGCTCCGCTGACAATGGCGTTCGTCTCTCGGTGGAAAATCGCATCACCTTGGCCAGGGATGGAGATAATAAATCTGTGTTTGAACTCGCTCCCTTTGTGGATTTTGGCGCAGTGTGGAACAGTGCCGGCAACCCCACCCAATTGCCGCCCAATTCTGTGCTGGTGGGGCCTGGATTGGGCCTTATTTGGCGGGATATTTTGGGTATGACCGGTTTGAGCTTCCGGTTTGACTATGGCATTCCCGTGATCAAATTGGATAACCTGACCGGCAATTGGCAAAATGACGGCCTATACTTCCAGCTCAATTACCGCCCTCCCTTTGGCAAGTAACTGAGAGAGGGAGTTTGGGGAACGCCGTGGTTTTTCCCATTTTTCAGAGATGTCCATTTAGAGTTGTCCTCCCTTGCCGGTGCTTTAGCGGGTCAACTTAACCAGAGCGTTCCAACCAATCAGTTGTTGAAAACCACCTACTCAATGGTGATTGTGGTGGGGGAACTATTGTTACTGCTACCGCTGCCGTTGTTCTGATTATTGTCCTGTTGATGACTGCGGCGATATTCCCGATAAAGGCGATCGCGCCATTCAAAAAATGCACTGTAGGCACTGTTATCCGCCAAGCCAGGAATGCCCTTACCCTTCAACTCCTGGGCAATGTTTAAGTAATTTCCGCCGGGGATTTTGATCACCATACTCAATGCCGCCACCGTTAAATCTGCCAACGTTGGGCGATCGCCAATTAGGTAGGGCTGATGTTGCAGAATCAGAGTTAAAGCCTCCAAGTCCTGATGCAAGCCCCGCATGGCTTCCTTGACCGCATCACCACCAAAACCAACGCCACTGCCCAATAGGTCTAACATAGCCGGGGGTACTGCACTGACTAAATTTTTGAAAATGCCTGGGGTTTGTTTGGGCAAAATAGAAGCCCGCAGACCAGGATTTTGGTTCAACGCCCCCACCATGGCAACCCGACCCTTCAGACCAATGGATTCGTCGGCCCATTCTTCCATCAGCAAGCATTGTCCCCGTTGCACCGGATCGTGGGGTAAAAGGGAATTTTCGGGGTATTTACGGTCTAGGTAGAGGGCAATTTCCGTCGAATCTGCAATGACAATGTCCCCATCCTTGAGCACTGGAACCTTTGTTTGTCCAGAAAGACGGAGCAAATCGAGCTGACCAACCCCCGGCACCACTTCCACTGTCCGATAATCCAACCCTTTAAAGTCGAGAATCAGGCGGACTTTTTCCGAATATTGGGACAGTTCAAACTGATGAAGCTCAAGCATGGTAGGAATTTTAGCAGTGGGTGTACAATCGAAGGCAAACTTTGTTTAAAGTCCAACATAACATGACTCTCTCCCTCCCTGGAGCAACCTAGTCTCAGCCAGCCATTACACACAGAATAAATTTCAAACTTACTAATAGTTTTTGTCCTTAATTTTTGATCATCAGCAAGACTTTTATGGACTATTTTTTAGTTTGTGGGTTAGGGTATCTGGGACAACATTGCGTTGTTGCGCTGAAAAAATTTGGCGTTAAGGTAATTGCCATTGAAAAACAGCCACCGCCCCAGTGGGAAATTAAAAATTTAGACCATTACCTAGACCGATTAATTATTGGCGACTGTAGTCAAGCTAATATTTTACTCCAGTTGCCTATTAGTCAAATTCGAGCTGCTTTAATTGTTACCACAGTCGAAAAAATTAATCTTGAAACAGCCATAACCATTCGTACTTTAAATGCTAATACCCGTTTAGTTGTCAGAAGTGTACGGGATAATCTTAATTTTTTATTGAGTAACGAATTAGGGAATTTTATTGCCTATGAACCCAAACATTTGCCAGCCAATGCTTATGCCCTTTCTGCCCTGGGCAAAGAAACCATTAGTCTGCTCAATTTAGGAGGGATAAAAATCAGAATCAATCGCTTGCAAGTTCCCGGTTATCACCATTGGCTCAGCTACAGTTGTGTGGATGAAATTAATAATCGTCACCGCCGTATTCTCAGCCACGATCGGCAGGGCGACTCTCCGTCCCAATCCATTGAGTTTCACTGCTGGCATCCAGAAGCAAAAATTCAGCCCCAGGATACGATTATTTACGTGGAAACAGAGGATAATTATTCCCTTAACAAGGGCTATGGCATTAATCCAAATAGAAAAAAGATTAGTCTAAATTTTCTATATTATCGCAGTTTGATACAGACCAAAATTAGTGACTGGGTCAAAAATTTTTGGGGGCTAAGCCTTAAGCAGCAGGTGGCGAGGGTTGCTATTATCTATGGCTTGGTAGTGTTTCTGCTTTTAATTACGGGAACGGTATTATTCCGCTTCTTTTACCCCGGCACCACCTTGGTTTCTTCCTTTTACGTCACTGCTATTTTACTCTTAGGCGGTTACTCTGACCTGTTCGACTCCTTTGAACCCATATCAACTTTGCCGGAATGGTTACAGTTATTTAGCCTGGCTCTCACTGTTACCGGCACTGCCTTTGTCGGAGTTTTATACGCCCTATTAACCCAGGCTTTATTATCATCTAAATTTCAATTTTATAATAAACGTCCCCCTATTCCCGAAGCTGACCATGTGGTGGTTATTGGCTTAGGTAAGTTAGGTCAAGAAATTACCAAGAAATTGCGGGAATTAAAAATTAATGTGTTGGGATTAACTTTTAATCCTATTACTAGCCAGTCAGATTTTTTAGATCTTCCCTTAATTTATGGCCATAATTTAGTCGATAGTTTACAGTTAGCTAACTTAGAAACCGCCAGTAGTGTCATTGTGGTCACCGATGACGACATTGTTAATATTGAAACGGCGTTACTGACTCAAAAAATTAATCCCCATTGTCAATTAGTAATTCGCACCAATGGCGATACCTTAACCAAAAATCTAGGACGATTATTACCAGAAGCAATTATTATTGATCCCTATGTAGCAGCGGCGGAAGTGTTTACAGGGGCAGCCTTTGGCGAAAACATTCTCGGTTTATCCTGTTGGCAAGAACAGACGGTTTTAGTCACCCAATATTATATTGAAGAACAGGATACGCTCCAGGGTTTATCAATTGCAGAGGTGGCCTATGGTTATGGAGTAGTGCCAATAATTTATCAAGATAAATCCGAAGATGAAGCGATTTTTTTGCCCTCGGAAGACCGATCATTAATGCCTGGAAATTTGCTAATTGTTCTAGCAACAATGGCAGGTTTACAATCGATTGAAGCAGGTGATTTAAAGCCCAAGCAATGGAAACTTAAAATTATTAAAGCTAGTTCTAAAATGTCTGTTTTCGACGGCATTAGCGCCATCGCTCGCATTGCGGGTTGTTCCTTAAAAATCGCAACGGAAACAATGAATAACTTACCGGCAACTTTACCCGTTAAAATGTACCATCACCAGGCGACAAAACTTAAAAAAGTGCTCCAGCAAAATCAAATTGAAAGTGTAATTGAACAAAGTTTGGCACCAATTTCCTAATTAGTAGTAATTCTCTTTCTTTTCCTGACAAAATTGCCGTAAAATACTGATGGCAATAGTTTCTTTATTATTCCCAACGGCGATCGCCTGACTTTAGTTTCCCTCTAACCTGATCCCATGGCCCTTAGCTTTAGTAAATACCACGGTCTCGGCAACGACTTTATTTTGGTGGATAACCGCCAAAGTACGGAACCCTGCTTAACCCCAGACCAAGCCCAACAGTTGTGCGATCGCCATTTTGGCATTGGGGCGGACGGGGTGATTTTTGCTTTGCCGGGGCAGGGGGGAACGGACTACACCATGCGGATTTTTAATTCCGACGGTTCGGAGCCGGAAATGTGCGGCAATGGCATCCGTTGTTTGGCCAAGTTTTTGGCAGACCTAGAAGGGGTGGAGGAAAAGACCTATCGCATCCACACGTTGGCGGGGGTAATTACGCCCCAACTGTTGGCCGACGGCCAGGTCAAAGTAGATATGGGGGAACCCCAATTATTGGCGGAGCTTATTCCCACCACCCTAGCGCCAGCGGGGGAAAAAGTGGTGGATCTGCCCTTGGCCGTAGCGGGGCAAACCTGGGCGGTGACCTGTGTGAGCATGGGTAATCCCCACTGTTTGACCTTTGTGGATGATGTGGACAGCCTCAACCTGACTGAGATTGGTCCTTTGTTTGAGCATCACCCCCAATTTTCCCAACGTACTAATACGGAGTTTATCCAGGTTTTAGGAAGCGATCGCCTGAAAATGCGGGTCTGGGAACGGGGAGCGGGTATTACTCTAGCTTGTGGAACAGGGGCCTGTGCCACAGTGGTGGCGGCAGTATTGACCGGCCGGGGCGATCGCCGTTGCACGGTGGAATTACCCGGTGGCAACTTGGAAATTGAATGGTCTGCCCAGGACAATCGGCTTTATATGACGGGGCCAGCCCAGAGAGTCTTCAGCGGCCAGGCGGAGATTTGAACAAAAATACTCTTGTTTTACTTTCTTAAGGAATGTTGCCAATGGGAAAGAGATAAAGACATTGAGCAACGTAAACCCATTTCCAGCTACTGCATGGATGGTGGGCGGCTAATCTGTTCAACTAAGGGACGGCCATGCCCTAGAATTTGATGGACATCTTTTCAGCCCAACACCGCTATTTTTCCACCCCATAACTAGTTAATCAGCTCGATGAACATCCCCATCCTTGACCTTAAGCCCCAGTACCAAAGGATCAAAGCCGAAATTCAACAGGCGGTGAATGGTGTCTTGGAATCGGGACAATTCATTTTGGGCAAAACCGTTGCAGATTTTGAGCAAGCCGCCGCCGATTATCTGGGGGTGAAATATGCCATTGGGGTTAATTCCGGCACCGATGCCCTGATGATTGGCCTAAGGGCATTGGGCATTGGCCCGGGGGACGAAGTAATTACCACCCCCTTTTCCTTTTTTGCCACGGCGGAATCCATTAGTAATGTGGGGGCTAAACCGGTTTTTGTAGATGTGGCGATCACCGATTTTAACCTTGATCCCGACAAAATCAAGGCGGCCATCACCCCCCGCACCAAGGCGATTATGCCAGTGCATTTATTCGGTCAGCCGGCAGCCATGGCCCAAATTAAAGCCCTTGCCGATGCCCATGGTTTGAAAATTATTGAAGATTGTGCCCAGTCCTTTGGGGCTATCTATGCCGGTGATTGCTTGGGTTGTGACCAGGGCTGTGATGACCAAGTTAGACAAGCCCTAGTGGGTCAATACACTGGGGCCATGGGGGATGTGGGCGCATTTTCCTTTTTTCCCACTAAAAATCTGGGAGCCTATGGTGACGGTGGTTTGATCACCACTAACGATCCGGCGATCGCCGATTTGGCCCGCTGTCTGAGGGTGCATGGTTCTAAACAACGCTATCAAAACGAAATGCTGGGCTATAACTCCCGCTTAGATGCGTTGCAAGCGGCCATTTTGAACGTCAAACTATCCCATTTAAAGGAATGGAGCCTGGGCCGTCGTCGGGTGGCTCAGACCTATAATGATCTGTTCCAAGGGGTGGAAGGCATTATTACCCCCACCATCACTGCTGGCCATGTGTTTCACCAATACACCCTGCGGATTTTGAACGGTCAAAGGGACGCCCTCGCTAACGCAATGCAAGGCATGGGGATTAGTACCATGATCTATTACCCTGTGCCCCAGGATCAATTGCCGGTGTACCGGGGTCAGTATGCCCCCAACCCCATCAGCGATCGCCTGGCCACGGAGGTGTTGAGTTTACCCATCTGGCCGGAAATGGAAACCGAAACGGTGCAAACGGTGGCTGAAAAAATTAGCCAGGTTTTACCTAGTTTGTAAACTTCTCCCACCATCAATCATCTATGCCCATGGAAGCCGGACAACAATTCCTCACCCCCGCTGAGTCCCACGCTGTTGATGGGGCCCTGCTCAGTCAGTCGGAAAAGTTTCTCACCCGCCTCACCATTTCTTCCTTCCGGCTTTTGCAAACCATTGCGGCGGAGGAACAATTGGCGATCGCCGACCTCACCCCGGAAATTATCATTGCTTGGTTTGAAAAGGATGCCAAAAGGAAACGGGAGCAGGGGACAGAAAAACCTGTGCTGGATTGGTAGGGTTCAAATCTGTTTCGTCAAAATAAGTTAGGTTAGGTACCCTTCCCTTAACCCGGCGATCGCCGCTGAGGTTCTGTCCCTGGCGTTGAGTTTACGCATAATGGTCTGCACATATTCCCGCACCGTGGAGCTGGCGAGATGTAATTCCTGGCCAATTTCGCTATTGGTTTTGCCTTCCGCCACTAACCTTAAAATGGCCACTTCCCGCTGGGTCAATTCATCCTTCTGAGATTTGCGATAATCGGCGATCGCCTCAAGGCGACTGTCAATGTAAGTTCTGCCCTGGAGTAGACATTCCACCGCCAAATTAATTTCCCCATTACCCAAACTAGATTCTAAAAAGATGGCATCGGCTCCGTACTGCTGGGCTTCTTCCACAATGGCCGCATGGTCATTCAACAGCAATAGTAAACACTGCGGCGATCGGGCATGGGCTTTGAGTTGTTTCAGCAGGTCTAAACCGGAACCATCCTCTAACCGTTGGCAAATGACCACCACCAATGGCTCTGGCTGTTGTTCAAAGTAGGTTAGGGCTTCGCTTTGTAGGGTAAAAATTTTGACTTTCTTTTTGTTTGGTCGTTGAGAGGAAATGCGGGCGACGGATACGGCAAACAAACGGGGATACAGGCAGGCAATGACGTTAAAGTGATTCACCAAAAGCTGAAACAGGTCATACCTGGCATTAAAAACGAGGGAATCGGGGTCAAATTCCATGGATGGTTAGGTAACGGCGGGGTTTTGATGCCAAAAGTTCTTTCCCCGTGACAAAGTGGGACGCTAGGGAGACATTCCCTAATCCTGGCACAAGAATGTTGACTTGTTGTTGGGGACTTTCACTCAGTTTCCCCCCAAATTTGGGGGGTCAGGGGGGCTTTTAAAACAGGCTGTTAACTGATTGCCTAATTATGTCCCCTGGCAGGATTACGGTCTGACTAAGGTATAACTAGAGTGTAGAGTGCCCTGTCAGATTGGCTAAATGCAAATAAAAACAGCAATTTCCCTTCCAGATTCGGTTTTTCATGAGGCAGAGGCCCTCGCTCAGCAATTGGGTTTGTCCCGTAGTGAGCTTTATACAAATGCGCTGAAGGCCCACTTGGAGAAGTATAGAAGGGGAGAAATTTTGCAGAGGCTGAATCAAGTTTATGCCGAAGAAACTTCTGCTCTAGATCCAATTATGGCCGGGATGCAATTTTTGTCTCTGCCCTCCGAGGACTGGTAATGTATCGGGGCGAAATTTGGTGGGCGGATCTGCCTAATCCCGTCGGCTCAGAAACGGGTTATCCCCATGAAACTTGAACGGATCACCATCAACCCCAATCAAATGAATGGTCAACCCTGTATTCGGGGACAACGTTTGACAGTGAAAAGGGTAATCGATTTACTTGCTACCTATCCAGACCGCCATGAACTAACTCTACCAGGAATTTCCAGAGTTGGAAGAGGAGGATATTCAACAGGCTTTGGCCTATGTTTCAGCTTGTTGGGAAGATGCTCGTCGGGCCTCAAACTCTAAAATATCTGTGGCCAACGATTCTACCGTTTCACATTTGAACAGTTCGTCCCGCGTTTTTAAATAATCTCCCTGATCTGATTGCCATCGGGAAAGCAATAGAGCCAGTTTTGATGGGGGAAGTTTCTGTTCCAGAATTAGTAAGGCTTCTTCTACCACATCTTGTTCCTTGGGGATCTTGAGATTCATCGCTCTCCCTCTGTTAATAATAAAATGAAGCTTACTGGATTTAGGGCTTTGACTTTTCCATGATAACGACGGAGCAATCGATCATCACAGGCTAAAAAATAATCACATCCACCCTTTTCTGCGCTGGCCATGTGCAAGGCATCAATGGATTTCACTCCCATTTGCTCTAAGGATTGCCCCCTAGCCACAATCTCTTCATCCATGGGCACATAGGCTTTGGCTAGGGCTA
Source organism: Synechocystis sp. IPPAS B-1465 (assembly GCF_003015225.1). Lineage (GTDB taxonomy): Bacteria > Cyanobacteriota > Cyanobacteriia > Cyanobacteriales > Microcystaceae > Synechocystis. The sequence goes on from NZ_CP028094.1 coordinate 3,476,254, forward strand.
AACACTGCTGTACCCAACGTTGTCTTGGCGGATAGGGATTTTTCTGAGCTTCAAACTCTAAGACTGCCGAGTTGAGAAATTCGACCTCTTCTGTTTCCACCAGTTGCAAAATCATCCTCAGAGCTTGGGTCTTTAAGGCAATCCTTGCCTGGGTTTGATCGTCAAAAACCCGATTCAACACGCTGGTGTCTAGATAAAGTTTCACGGTATGGACTTTTAAACGTTGGTCAATATTCTAAGCGTCAACATCCCGAAGAGGAATAAGGACAGTAACCAGAGCTTGATTAACACAACTTCACAATCACCCTCTCAAGAAACTATTCAGAATTGACGTAAACAGCTTTCTTTTTCAGGAAAACCCTATCTTGATCTAGATACACAACAGTTGTGATCTGGGTCACAACCATTGAGTGATTAGGGACAATACATTTCTCGATTTGTGTGGTTTTTGTTACAAAAAATCGTATTTCTACGGAGCAGTAAAAAATTCAAATTTAGTGAAAGTCCAGTATTAGTGCCAATACGCACAAATTGTCATTTCCCTACAATAAAGAAGTAAAGAAAAAAACAACATTCATTTCCCAAGACCGACGAGCGATACATCGAGTTACCACCCACGAGGCCACGGGAAGGAGGCGACAAATTATGTTCACTAAATTCAATCAAGTTCTTCTAGCTTCTGGTTTAGTTCTGACTTCCCTAGTCGGTTTTGGCTCTTCCGCTTTTGCTGAAGGTGCTAATGTATTTGCTAATAATCCTGAGATGGAGACTTTGACTTGGTCCCCCTCCAAAGAGACTGAAGGGAAGGCTATTGTTCTTACTAACAACGGGGAATTAACGTTGACTTCTATCGGAAATGTCAACGTCAAATCTAACAGTTATTTGGGTTTTACTGTGTCAGTGAGTTCGGCTAATGGAGTTACGGCAAGTGCGGCTGGGGGAGTGCTTAAACATCCGGATGCTGGCGATACCATTATCTACACTATCAACTATAACGGGTCAGATAAAACACTTGCTGCTGGTGTAGGAGATATGGAAACTCCATCGGCTGACATACCAGATTGTTCTGATGCTACTGGTTGTGACCGCGATGTTAAAATTGCAATCGCAGAAGAGCAAGTTGTTAGTAAGCCTGCTGGTACTTATTCAGATACCCTTACTTTCACATTGACAAATAAATAGTTAAATTAAGGGAATTGGCGTTCGCACGAAGTTTAGCTAAGCTGAAATGTTGTCGGACGCCTACTTTTATCGGAGGGTAGTTGTAGTGAGGATTTCTTATCAACGTTCTAGTCAGATGTCTGCCCTACCTGCTCTTGCGTGTAGCTTGCTAGGAAGTATTGTTTTCAATCTGACACTACCGACAAGGGTAGACGCTTCTCCCTCTTTCCAATTATCCCCTATGGAAATGAGATTAAGCCCCGTCGGGGGCGGAGCAAGCCGCTCATTCCTGCTCCAAAGCACTGGCACCCAGCCCGTAGCCGTTCAACTTAGTGTTGCTGGCCGGAAGATGTCTATAGATGGAGTGGAGGAACTACCTATAGAAGAGGAAAATTTTGTTCTTTATCCCCCCCAGGTGATTCTCAGGCCCAATCAAGTGCAGGCAGTAAGGGTTGTTTGGGTAGGCAATCCCACTCCGGCGCAGGAACTCCCTTATAGGATTATTGCCGAACAAGTGCCCATTGATGATCTTCAGCCAACAGTTGATATGCCGACCGACCGTAGAGTTGCTGACATCAAGGTTCTATTTAGGTATGTGGGCACGATCTATGTTACCCCTCCTAATGCCTCTCCCAAAGTGTTTCTAGAAGGTGCCGAGCCCTCAACTACAGAAGATGGTTCCCAGAAGTTAGTACTTAATTTCGAGAATCAAGGAACTGCCCATCAACTACTCAGGGGTTTGACAGTCAATCTGACTTCAGAGGGAAAAACTGTCACTTTAAGTGGGGATGAACAACTGAAAGGGGTCATTGGGGAGAACATACTAGCCGGCAATAAACGCCGTTTTGTTTTGCCCTGGCCCAAAGAATTGCCTGTTGGCCCTGTTACCGCCACCTTTACCACCAATTAATTGCTAGCCGATCGCCGGGAGAGAGTGCGTATGGAGCATCCCTAGCTTCGGCTCGGAGGTATCACCATGCGCCTATTTATTTTTTCCCTTAGTCTGGCAATTACCTTGAGTCCTAGCTTGGCCATGGCCGAAAAAGTCAATACCACTGTGGTTATCCCCAAGCCAGCCAAAAGTCTGGTGCTCAAACCCAACGCCACCGAAGGGTTTGCCCAAACTTTGCGGGAACCTAGGGCCCCAGCCGCTTCATCCGGGCCCAGAGCCAGCAAATAGATTTCGCCTCCAGCGATCACCTTCCGGGGGAAAGGCATCGATTCCGCCCCTCCTTCGGAAGCCTTTTTTGTAAAATAGGAATCAATGGATCATGTCCCGTCAAATTCTTCTTTTGCTTAGGTTGCCCCATGACCACTATCATCGACAATGACCTTGAAGCAATCCTGACAAAGATTGACAGCCGGTTGGAGCGCATAGAGTCTGACCTGACTACCATCAAAGTTTCCCAAGCCAGAGTAGAAGAAAAACTAAATTCCCTAGACGACAGAGTGGGAAAACTGGAAGACAGTCAAAACCGCCAAATTTGGACTTTTAATTATCGCTATTACCGGAGCTACGGCCGCCGGCGTCATCAAGTTTAGCTTTTTCCCCAATCCCTAATATAAATTAGCCAAAAACTGTTCCAAATCCGCCATGGTGGTGAAATCCAGCAATGCCTCCCCAAGCTCCTCCAACTGAGGCACAGCAAGCTCCCTAATTTGGCCAATCTGCTCATTAGATAATTCCCCCAGCCGCCTAGTTAACAGCCGCACGATCAAATTAGCCTCCCCCTCCTGACGACCTTCCTCAAGTCCCTCCTGAATACCTTCTTGACGACCTTCTTCAAGTCCTCTTTGGCGACCTTCCTCAAGTCCCTCCTGAATTATCTCTTGATAGAACAGAGACTTGGTAATGTCCATTTGTTTCAGATCCAGCATTTGCATAATGATCTCCTTGGTTAAGTCAGGGAACTTGTTGGCCAGTATAGTCTCAATCAAACTGAGCCGCCGTTGAAACTCATTGTCAGTCGGTGCTGATCTTAATAACCCCTTGCTCAGTTCCAGGGTTTTATTTTTGTCCGCAACCAAAAGTTGCAACAAAGCTAAATTAGGGCTTGATGCCTCCCCTGTCCTCAAATCACTTAGGTAAAGTCTAGTCACCCGCTGGGCCAACAAATCCCGATAGGGCAAATCATTCCCCAATCGTTGCTCCCGGCTCTGCAAAATCATTAGTCCCCGCCAGTCACGGCTAACCCTGTACTGGTAAAGGTAAACGAATAGCTGCGCAAAATAACGTCCATAAAATTGCTCATCCGCCTGCATTTGGGCTTCAGCAAAAATTATGGGCACTAGGGGATCCTCCGACACCGGCATAAACACCCCGTCCAGGCGAAACTCTTTTTCCTTCACCACCGGGGCACTGTAAACAAACTCCCACTCCGGCTCAATGCCTGGCACCAACTCCGCCATCATCCCCGGCTGGGATAAAAATAACTCGTAAAACCATTTGTCTGTTTTCATCCTTTGAATTTTAGCCTGGGAATAGGCAATTTCAGGAAAAGCCCTATGCAATACTAATTTACCGCAATACAAATATTTGTGTTAGGACAGTTCGCCTTTGTAGTTCCCATCATAAGCCTCCTCCTGGAAGGCTTTTTCCAGAACAGTAATAAGCAATTGTAACTAAAAGGCATTGTCCTATTGGTCACCCATTGGGCGGAACACGGAAAATCATACTGATGTGTTCTATACCGTGGTCATCATAGGGATCACCAACCTTTGTAAAACCAAATTCTGCATAAAACTCGGTAAGGTGAGCCTGGGCTGAAATCTGCAGATCTAAGTTTGGATACTCCCGCAAGCTTTTCTGGATGCAGGCTGCGACAATCTTCCTGCCAGCGCCCATTCCCCTTATTGCTTTACTTGTGAGCACCCGACCGAAAGATGGTTCCGGGTATCTGGTATTGGGAAAATTCAGTCGTGCGTAGGCCACTAATTGTTGATCATTGGTGCGACCAAACAGGTGCCATGATTGTTTATCCAACCCGTCAGCGTCTAGATATAAACATCCCTGCTCTACCACAAACACTTCCTGCCGTAGGGCAAGCATTTCGTGCATTGCTTCCCCAGAAATATCATTAAACCGTTGCCAAGACCAATTAATTTCCACGGCGATCGCCTTTTTTCCATATTGGCAATTATTAACCTAATTTTTTTCCCAAAAGCTGTCGCAATACTGGGAAATTTTGAGTTAATTGTCCCCCAACTTGGTGAGCCAGGGGACTTTTTAAACAATTTTTAGGATTGGAGAGCAATTAAGTCGCAGGCGTTTCCACCTGTACTTCATCCAACGGTTGGGGTTGGGTGGGTTGTTGAAAAATGCCCCAGATGGCCTGGCCAACGCCATAGAGTAACACTATTGCCCCCACAGCAAAGATCAAGTCGCCGGGAATCCGCAACCAAACAGTGCCCTGCATCCAACTGGAACCAATTACCTCCGCACTGCGGGCGTACCAAGTGCCATGGTTAATGGATTGCATCAGTTGATAGAAGCCATTGGGAATCAGCCCCGTGACTAGCATGGTTACTAAGCCGCCATTGATCCACCAGAAAGCAAAGTTAAATTTCTTTTCATTCCAGAATTGGTCGGGGGTAATTTCCCGCAGGGCAAACAGCATCAAGGCGATCGCCAGGGAACCGTAAACGCCGAAGAGGGCAGAATGGGCATGGATGGGGGTGGTGTTAATGCCCTGGGAATAGTAGAGGACAATGGGGGGATTGATCAGGAAACCAAAAACCCCTGCCCCCACTAGGTTCCAGACACAGGTGGCAATGAAAAATTTCAGCGGCATACGGTAAAAACCTTGGGCTTCCTGGGAGAGTTTGAGGGATTTGACCACTTCAAAACCAATTAGGGTCAAAGGAACCACTTCCAGAGCGGAAGCCACCGCTCCCATGGCGGCGATAAATACCGGAGTCCCAGCAAAATAGAGATGATGGAGAGTACCAATCACCCCGCTACCCAGGTACAAAATGGTGGTCAAATAGGTTGCGCGCAGGGCCGCAGAGCGTTTCAAGAAACCTAATTCACTACATAGATAGGCGATCGCCACCGTGGCAAACACTTCAAAAAAGCCTTCCACCCAGAGATGGACTACCCACCAACGCCAATATTCCGCCACACTGATGGGGGTGTGATTGGTGTACATTAACCCGGATGCATAGAACAGGGGAATGGTGATGGCACTGTAGAGGAAAAAGTGATTTAGGCCGGTTTTGTTCCCCTCCGCTTTCAGGGCTGGTCGCAGGGCTCGGAACATTAGCCAGAGCCAGAAAACCATGCCGCCGATGAGCAGTAATTGCCAGAGCCGACCCAATTCCACATATTCATAGCCTTGGTGACCGAACCAAAAACTCTGATCGTTGCCCAGGTAACCTTGGATGCCGAACCAGGCCCCGACGAGGGAACCAACGACGACGAGGGTTAAAGCTGCTAAAAGTATGCCATTGCCGATCGCCTGGCCCTTGGGTTCATGTTTGCCAAAGCGAGGGGCAAAATATAATCCCGCCGCTAACCAACAGGTGGCGATCCAAAATACTGCCAATTGTAAATGCCAGGTGCGGGAAGCCGCATAGGGTAAATATTGCTGGAGGGGAATGCCGTAAAATCCTTCCCCTTCCACAGCGTAATGGGCTGTCACCATCCCCATTAATAGCTGGACTCCAAATAAAGCCATGGCCACCCCAAAAAACAGAGTGGTTATCCTTTGGCTCGGAGTGGCTAGACGGAGGGCTGGTCGTTCTGCCACTGCCTGCACTTCTTCCGCATCTTCTTGGGTTAAATACACAAATAGGAACAAGGCGATCGCCGCAATCAGGACAATCACCGACACAATGGACCAGACAATAAATTGACCAGGGGCTTGGTTGCCAATCAGATCATCGTGGGGCCAGTTGGCTGTATAGGACAGGGGAGAATTGGGGCGATTAGCCGCCGCAGTCCAAGCAGTCCAGGCAAAAAAGGCCGTCACGTCATGGCGATCGCCAGCTTCTGGGAACCAATCCCTCGGAATGGAGTGAATAGCTGAGCCGTTCAGCAAAAGAGCTTGATAATCATCAAAAACCTGAGCTAAACCCTGGGTTTGGGCATTGGTTAGGCTTAAAATCCCCGTTTCTGGATCGTAACGGTTAGGTTTAAACTCCTGTTTCACTTCTGCCTGGAGTTGGGCCTGTGCCACTGGTGGCAATGCTTCCAAATCCGTTTGGCTAAAATTTGCATCGCCATCGTAGAGCACACCGGCCGTAGCCAGCCCCCAACGGTGCAACACATCCGCCGTCCAATCGGGAGCAAGGTAACTGCCATGGCCCCACACACTACCAATATGTTGTCCCCCCCGGGCCAGGTAAGTTGCTTGGCCCCGTTGCACTTCTGCTTGGGTCATAACGATCTCCTGTTGGGGAGAAACCATCGTGACGGGAATGGGGGGAGCATTTTTATAGATAGCAGCCCCTGCCCCCAGGAGCACAGAAAAAGTAACTACGCAAACCAGTACCAACCAGGCAGGCAGTCCGAAGGATTTAGTCCGGGGTGGTGTGGCGATCGGGAGATCAAAGGTTGAATTTGCCATACACAAAGAATGAAAAAATGGCGATTAATTAACAATTCTTTAGAAATAAATTTCCACTGATTCGGTAGATTCATTCCTGTTTTAATTGCTTTTACTTTAGATGAGTTATCCTTATTTTTTCCTTGACTTAAGTCAAAAATAACCTTGAGAAAATCTAAAGTTTTTAGGAGTCAGAAGCTGATATTTATGGATTCTAACCCTAGACCTAGGGGCATAGGCACAAACCGGAAGAGCCATCAATGCTGGCAACGGCAACGGTTTCCCAAAACTCATTTGACTAAAATTAGCCATGGCCAAGAAAATTTACGCCATCTGTTACCCTAGTCAATAGTACTGACAAATTTAGTGAATATTATGGTCACGACAAAAACCCGAGAAGTTATTAAAAATCATTAAAAATTATTAAGCTCTTAATTCCTAAATCCCATGACTGTTGCTCCGGATCTGGCCCTTTGGCTTAGTAAAACCCTGATGTTTCAGAATATTGATTCCCATCACCTGGAAATGATCACGGCGATCGCCCAGGTCAAAAGCTATGGCAAGGGGGATGTGGTTTTCAAAGAGGGGGATAAACCGAAGGGATTTTTCATTGTCCGATCCGGGCGGGTCAAGATTTATAAAATTGCGCCAGGGGGAAAGGAGCAAATTTTGCGAATTTTTCATCGAGGAGAACATTTTGCTGAAATAGCAGTGTTTGATAATCTTCCTTTTCCAGCTTCAGCGGCCACTTTGGACCAGGCAGAAATGATTTTTTTCCCACGTTCTCCTTTTTTAGAAATGTTAGCCCAGCATCCCACCCTGGCTTTGAATATGTTGTCCAGCCTATCTCGCCATCTGCGCCATTTAACCGCTGTAATCGAAGAATTATCCTTCAAAGATGTGCCCCAACGGTTAGCTAGCTATCTGCTCCGGCTAGGGGGAGTGGACACTGGAACGGTGGAGGTATTATCTCTATGGGTGACTTTGGATTTACCCAAAAGCCAACTGGCCGCCCAATTAGGAACTATTCCCGCCACCCTTTCTAGAGCTTTCTACCAATTAAAAAATGAAGATTTAATTGCCGTCAAGGGAGCCGAGATCCAATTATTAGACTGCGATCGTCTGCGGGCTTTGGCCAAACGAGGAGATGGAATGAAAAATTGAAGCGTTTACTCCTCCGTTATCAGTGTCTTAATTTATTGGGAGCAATGGTAGGGATGGCGATTCTCAATAAGTGGTCTGCTATGTCTATCGTCAATGATTATTTGTAATTGCAAACAAATTTGATTATCTTCAATGATGCTAATTTTAAACTTAAAGCTTTGTAGTTATTCGGAAGTTAAATAGGGTTTTAATCTAAAGAAATCCAATGACCATTTAGCCTTTGCACAATTGCTGTTGCCTCTTCATAACTTTTAGCGATCGCCCAAGTATGGTGGGTTTTGCCATTACTTTCCCGCAGATAAATTTGATTGGGTAACAGGGGATGGTCAGCGGTGGTACGGAGATAATCTTTGTTCAATTTGCTATGGAATTGGGAATAGATGGACGTATCCCAGGGTATTCCCCGGTCCCAACCCGGCACCACCAAAGGATTAGCTCCCAATAAAATTTGGCACGGCACTAACATGGGGCCTTTATAAATAGCATAGGCGATCGGCATACAGGTATTAATTGCTAAGGTGACTAATTCACCATATTTATGCATTAATGATTGTTGCCAATATTGGGTAATTAAGGTGAAATCTAACCCCGCACTTCCCCTAGTATCTAAGAGTTTATTGAACTTTTCATATTCCGTTCGCACAGTGGTGATTTCCCGTTGCCAAGCATATTCCAATGGACTTTGACCAAAAACTATCTTGCCTGCTTTGAGTAATTTCCATTTTTCACCAATTTTTAAAACGTCCAATTTTGCCGGTGCTTGTAGAGTAAATTGATAATTCTTCCCTGGGTTTTCATTAGTTGCTTTAAATAGTTTGGCGAAGCTAGCCAGGGAACTAAAATGGCTAAAGGATTCGGGACGAGGAAATAGATAAAATCCTTGGTTTTTGAGTTGCATTACCCAAAAGTTACCAACATTATTTTTTTCTAGAACATCTTCTTGGTCAATTAACAGAGAAACCCGCTGACAATAAACTTCTAATATTTGGGGAGTTTCGTGATAAATGTCAATAATTTTACTGATGGGTAAATCTAATAGAGGAGGGGGTTGTTCAACTATTAAATGGGGATAGGCATCGGCGGGAAAGGCAGTGGGTCGGCTAACTACAGTCTCAATTTGACTGATTTTTTGTTTAAGGACTTCTATTTCTTTGATTAAGTCAGCATTACTCTGGGTCTGAACTTCATTATTTTTTTGTGCTTGAAAAAATCGTAGGGCCGCAAACTCCTGTTGTAACTTAAGTTGATTTTTTTCCAACTGAATCAGCTTAGCTTGATTTAATTTATCCGGTTGATTGCCAGCCATGTTGTTTAATTTATCTCTTACTGTTAATGATTTTAATTAAACACGCCTTTTTCGACTATTTGCCAACGGCGATCGCCGACTAGGAGAAGTTTAGCGGGCTTGACTAGGTTAGGGTTTTGTAAATTGCCATAGCTGTCAAAAAAGGAACTGTTAGTCAGTAGTCTTTGCCAGCGGCTGAGCATTAGATTCGGAATTAACCAAATTTCTTCCCCAATGGTAAAGGCCAAATAGGAAGCTTGGCTCCTTTCTCCTTCTTCAAATTCCTGGCGATCGCCAAGACTAAGATTGCCTGCCTTGCCATGGATAACACTTTCTGTGGGCTTAAGGTATTGGAACTGGGATTGATCATCAAAAAAATTCTTATTGCCCTGGTTAAAATTAGTGATGCAATATTCTAAGCTGAGGCCAAAAGATTGGGTTGATTTTTCGGTATTTTCTACTTCTACTAAGGCATCTATAGCTTGTTCTTCATTGCTTATTGCATGGCCTTTGGCATCGATACAATTATTTTCTAAAAAATAATTATAAACATCTGCCTCGATAATCGAATCTGGTGTATTCGGTTGATTTTCACCTGGTAAAACAATATCAGTTTGGGTAACATTAATAACTTTGCGTTTTGCACCCCTAGTAAGCCTAGAAGCGGTAATTTTTTTTAAAGTTTTGCTTCCCATTTGTTGGAGAGATTTATTTTTACTAGGCTTAGTTGAAAAAGCATTCAACAAGTCAACTGCCAACTTGCCGACGACGATACTCAAACCTATGGTGCCAGCAATAAACAAATAAATCAGAATTATCAAGTCTTGGCTTTTCTGAACACCAATTTCAGTGGTGGTTTCTGCCCTACCCGAATTTACTGTGGGGGTTGGCGTCGGCGCAATGGTTGGACTGGTCGACTCGTCTGGATAGTAAGGGGTATTATTAACTTGACTTTCCTTTGTTCGTAAACCAATCCAGCCCCTTTCATCTACAGAAAAAGTGACAATTTTATACCAGCAAAAACCGTCATAAAATTTGGCATAGATGTCAGACAAAGCAAATCTTCTGCCAGCGGGAATTTCGGCAATAATTTCACCATTAATATTGGGAATATCGTAAACGTCCAAATTAAAATCAGAAAATGACATCTGATAATCCCTCATTGCTGGACAAGGATTATTTTGCTGAGCATAAACTGGACTAATGCTCCGAATTATTACAACAATAAAAACAATTGCAAAATTTCTCAGTCTATTCATAAATTCATTTATTTGTCGCCAAAACTCCCTTTTGAAGTTAGCTTCCAATGATTTTCTTTAATTAACTCTAAATGAGCAGGAAACTTGAGTTCAAATCTATCTGATACGGCATTCATTTCAAATATTCTACTATCATTATTTAGTTTAATTAATCTTGATATTTTCGGCATGGTAGCATTGGGAATTAAGTAGAACTGATTATTGAATTGAAAAATAAGGTAAATAGCATTGGCTTTATCTGAAATTGACTTAAACTCTATAATTGGTTCCCCATCAATAGCTCGTCTATTGTCTTTAGATTCTTCTGTTAGCTCAACAGGAATAAAGTTAGGATGATTGAAATAATCGACATTTAGTTGTGCGTACTGCTCAAGAATAATTTTTACTTGATCAATTTGTTCTTTTTGTTGCTCTATTTCCCCTACTTGAAGTTCATTTACATTAAAGCTTTTTGGCCGATTGTCGTGGTATCGATTGACTGAATTTAAATAATTTAACTGACTGCTCAGGTCGGCTACCTTTGTGTGTAAAGTAATATTTTTTTCTTTATATTTTTGAATTTGATTACTTAATACATTTAGTTGTTGTTGCACTTGATTGATATCGGAAGTATTCAAAAGTATTTTTTTTCCTTGTGTTTCTACGGTTTCACTGATTTTTTTGACTTTTCTGAAGTCTGATGAAAATCCACGCATTTTTTTGTTATTTAAAATACTAATAGCAATACTAACCATTGAAAATATGAAGGCAAGTATTGAAGCGGTAATGGAGATTGATATCCACGACTGTTCTGATATAAGTTTAAAAAATTCCATGAGTTTGATTTTTTACCTAATTTAAATTCTATGAGACTATCAATTATATTTAAGATTTAGACCACTTATCTGCAATTAAATCAATAAAACATTTAAGTACGATTAAAAAAGTTGGCTCTGCTTCAAATTCAGATACTGGGCCATGTTTCCGAAGACAAGCTTTCTTAATACGAGATTTCAAAATTACTTGATCGTCATTGCTCAACTGATAAAGTCCAGATCCATCAAAATTTCTCAATATATCAACTTCATTTATTCCTAATTCTTTGACTGTCTGATTAAAATTTTTAATATAATTTTCTAATTGGGAAAAAGACGCAATTTCAAACTGATTTATTTCTTCCCACTCATCATCAGTTTGTAATAAATCTTCAGATCCATAATCCTTACCATTGATTGTGCAAGACTCCCCTAGAAAAGGATAAGTTTTCTGGTTAGTTGCAATGCCCTGAAGCTTTTCTCCATCTTCTGGAACAACTAACCCTCCACACACTTCTTCTTTGGGATATTCAGATAGCGTAGAAACCTCTGGATTGTATGATAGCCCAGATGCTTTTGTTAAAAGTCCCTGAAAAAGAATATTTACTTCCGATGATTCTGAAAATTCACCTGTTGGAGTTAGCCAATGTAGAAATCGAGAACCATTGCCACCAAAGAGAAAAGTAGTTGCTATTCCATCCGTGAAATGCTTATTTTGTACGTGTAGTATTCTTTGGATTAGTCCAACATAGTGAAATAGACCTCCGACAGCAAAACTAATTAGCGTTCTGAATTCACGATTTCTCCGCTTGTCGCAGTTGATAGCATAACCTTCCGATAAAATTCTTTCTGCATTACTTCTCATATAAGTATCAAGGGCAGAATCAAAGTTATTACCACTTAATACTTTCGCAACATTACGAGCAGCTTCTGGCGGCAAACCAAAAATTTCATCAGTAAAATTAAGATTACTTTCTAAAATGCGGTGAAAGATATTTCTTCCAGCAAATGGCACCGAAACTTGATGTATTAAATTGTTATCTTGCCAAATTGAAATATCTGATGTGCCGCCTCCAATATCAATACAAGTTGTGTTAATGAGATTCTTTTTGAGAATATCGGCAAAAAATTGTGCAAAAGCAACGCTTTCAGTTCTTAGTCCTCTGTCATCTACGATGTGATTTTGTCCACTGACTAAATTCAACTGGTCTAGTACACGCTTCCAAGTAATCTGGTAACGATTGAGATCCATCGTGGAAAAAGCAGATGGATAAGAAATGGACCATTTTACTTCTCGAACTTCTTGCCATGCCGCTTGGGCAGCAATCATGCGTGCCAGTTGTGATAAAAATGGACGCTGATGCTGTACTTTTTCCCATTTAATGTTTGTTTTAATAAACTCTTTATTGAGTTCATATTTATCGAGCCGAGGAAAATATATTCGACCATCTACCACAAGCTCTGGAATATCTCCATCTATTTCTTGCCATCCCCTGGTGGTTAGCATTGCTAGCATGGGAGGATTATTACCTTCCGGTAAAAGCAGATCAGGAATGAAAAATTCTCGATAAATTACTGTTTGAATATCTTCCAAACTGTGGGTGATTTTCAGCAAATTAGTTTGGAGTTGCAACCTTTCTGGAGTACCGCTAGAGCCTTTCCGCACGTAAACATTGGTAAATGACGTGCCGAAATCTAATCCCACCGTCCAAGTGGTGGCATTTCCGCCCTGGGCTTTGGGTATCCGCAGAGGAATAAGACCAAGCGGCTGGGCATTTTTATCAATCGCCAGGAGGACATCGGGGTAGGCATCACATTTCCAGTACTGATAACTTTCCTGACCCGATCGTCGATTTTCCGCTTGGGCATTGGGAGTGGGCTGATCCACCCGAAAAGCTAACTCACCATACTCTTCCGTGGTTTCCACTAGCAAGAAATATTCTTTCCATAAACTGGGAGGCACATTGGGCCAAAGCGCCAAGGTGGGAAAATCCTGCTTAATTTCATTTTCCGCCTTGAGGGGATATTCCTGGGACATTGTATAGGCCACAGGCCGCTCAAATCCTGATATTTGCACCGTCAGCGAAATCCGTACCCCCGGGCCTTCAGGAGTGGAAACCGGGGCTAACTCCACCTGTTTTTCCAAATCTTCACTGCTGAAATATTCCCGCAGAAAGGGCTTAAAGGGTAACAGAATGGTCAGATTATCCAGATTTAGCTTTTGGTCTAACCAAGTGCCCGGTAACAAACCCTTTGTTTTGTGGAAATAAAGATTATCTTGGAAAATATCCGCCGGGGTAGCAAAAATGGCATCGGAACGCCGGTGAAGATTAGGATCAAAATTGAGCAGAGGGGACGCGTCAATAACATTAATTTCCTGGGGTTGTTTACCTAACAGTCCTGGTAGTTGTACTGGATCAAGAATATAAAGTTGCTTACTGGGATTGCGACTGGCTGAAGCAATTACCCTCACATTGGAAGGATTTTGTACCGCCTCCGCTGGATATAAAGCATTCAACGGAGGTGGAGCTAAAGGAATACCAAACGGTAAATTTTTTGTAGTAGGTTGAAAGACATTACTGGTGGTGACCCCCAAATCTTGGATATAGTCGTCAATCATCCCCGAAACCCGTCCCGCCAAATCCTCATTTTGGGGATTACGCATCAAATTACCCTTCAAATTTTCCAACCAAGGCAACAACACCTCCTTTTGATTGGGAGCCAAACCATTGCCAATGGGATTAGTGAAAAAGCCATTTTTTATCCACGCAATACGGCGACTTAAATGCTCAGGAAAATAACCCGTGGGGCAAACAATGGTGGCCGGACTAGTCATACCGATCGCCACGCCGTCCAGTTCAAACAAATACAACTCCGCCCAGGGACCATCGGGGGGAACCATGGCCAACACATTATCTTTATCGTTGGGGCGCAATTTCCAAAGACAGCGGGCAAATTCCTTATCTTGATAATCCTTGAGCCGCACCTGGGTGGCAGTGATCTTAAGATTTAAATTTTCCGCCAGGGCTAAAGCCGTTAATAAACCTCGATATTGCTCAATTAACCAATCCCGACTGGGGTATTGTCGGTTGCGAAAAGCCGAAATTAATTGCAACGGCCGAGACCAAGGACTAGGGATAGAATTTACTTCCCGGTAGGCTCCTGCTTCAAACTCCAAACTATTACCCAAGCGGTTAAACAATCCCACTCCCTCGGCGATCCATTCCCCTGGAGCAGCGCCACCAGCAAAATCTTGATTAGTTTTGGGAAGTAGGGGTTGGTTAGTCATGGTTAGTCAGGCAATTAAAAATAAAGCTGGGGGAAGGGAAAAATAGGGTGCAATTAGCCTAGGTCAAAAAGCTGATTCACAGTTAAATGAACGTAAAGCGGACTAAAGTAAATCAAACAGGGCATGGGCTAAGCCAAAAACGCCTTTATCATAACTTTTGCCCTCATCTGCTAAACGGTTCTTGATTGTGTCCAGGCGATCGCCACTTTGCGCCGCTTGACTTTTCTCCTTATCAATAATTAATTGGTGGAGATGTTCACGATAACCGGGGTTTTGTTTCAGATCGTCCAAATGTTTGAGCTGAAAAAGTTGCTCGCCATTGACATGGGCAGAGGAAACCTGTTGGGCCCATTGCAAAAACTTCTTGGCCCAGGCTGTGAGTAGATCATTTTTGGCCACTTCCTGGGCATTGTCCACCAGGGGTTTATCCTCTTCCCCTGCCCTAAGAGCAAAAAAGTGTTGGAACCAAGGAGCACCCTTCGCAAACTTTTTACCTCCCAACTTCCGGGCCGCTTCCAACTCCAAGGAAAAGTTATAGAACCAAGCGTAGGCAAAGCGCACTCCCTTACTGAGGGCTAATTTAGCGATTTCGTCATCCGGCAAGTCCGTCCAAATCAGACTATTGATATCCCCCCGACTGATGTAGTGGGCCACCGTTTCCCCCATGGGTTGATCGAAACCATGGTTAGCGGCCAGGGCGGCGTACAGTTCGACAAAATGGGCCCCATTTTCCTGATTTTTGCCCCCAGTGTGGGAATCATACCTAGTTTGGGCATTGTCCCCAATCAAGTACACACTATCAAAACAGCCTTGGGACTGCTCCGTTAAGTATTGCAATGCCGCTTGGGTATTGAGGGCAAAAAAGCGAGTTTCGGCAAACACCGTTTGATCGCCGTCGTCAGGACGTTCAAAGGCAAAGTACGGTAACAACAAAGATGCGTGAATACGAACTCGAAGATTGTCCTGTTTTAACTGATTACTAATTAGTTTAGCCAGGGTAGGAACCCCGGAAGCTCCTGTTCCCCCAAAGATACTGCCAAAGAAATGCACCACCACATCATTGCCCCGACCTACCCCTAAATCCGTGGTTAGATTATTAAATAGCTGTTGCCATCCCCCAGCCTGGGTTTGCTGGAGACTATCCAGTTCTAAACGACTCATCACCGCTGAACCGATGGGAGGCCGGCCCCGAAACCCCACTCCTAGATCGGCAGTTTGTTCCGCTGGACTGTAAAGGGCATCAAATAATTTTGCTAAGGGAGGAGCACTGGCCCGCAAAGCTTGTTTGTTAAAAACCCCTGCTAAGTTGTTGTTATGAACTTGGTCCCCCAGGGGATTCCAGGTGCCGTAGTGGAAAAATTGTCCACTCATTAAGGGGCTTTTCCCTTGGCCAAAAGCTTTTTGGGCATCGTCGGTGGTACGGAAGTTGACCCCAGTTCTTTGAGAGTTGCCGTTAGAGGTATCTGCATCGACCAATAAAATTCTTAGTTCGGAGTTGTCGCCGTACAGCCCCAGGGAATGGAGAAAAATGGCCGCTTCCACGCATTTAGCTCCACTGCCCCCCACACCGATGGCATAAATTTTTTGCATGGCTTAACCTCTAACCTCCATAAATTTTGCGTAATAACATTGACCCCGGTGGCACGTAGCGCATGGATTTGGGAGTGGCTAGGGCCGTGGGCAGCCAGAAAATTAACAAGACATCGACAATGATGAAGCCCAGTAGCCAGAAAAATGGTTCTAGGTTACGGCTGTCATCAAACCAGCCGTTAAGGAAACTCAGACCCACTAGAGCCAACATGGTCACTACACCGAGGACAATGGCAAAAATCCACCAAAGACCGCCGGTGCTGAGCACGTCCTGGGCCTTGGTGAAGCCACTGCTGAGGGCTTTAGCAATCCAGAATAGGAGTAACAGCGCTCCCAATACATAAACCACGTAAAGGGTGGGGAATAAAATCTCTGCGGCCCATTTATCCAAGTTACCCCGGGATAAACTCAAAGGCAGTCCACTTCCCCCTAGCAACCATGGCTGTAACCCAAAAATGACAATGGTGGCGATCGCTACTGTAACCACCAGGGCCACTATCTCCGTAATTTTCATAACCCCTATCCTGCCGAACTAATACGTGAAGATTAGCAAAAATTTTGATTAAGCAATTTAATAGTGGCTATAGCCGAGACAAAACTTAACAGCATCTTGATTATTGGCCACCGCCCCCCGTAGTCCCGATACAAAAAGCAGTAAATTTTGGGTTCTGGCCCCGTCCGGGTTACTAATGTCCATATCCCAATCCCGCCACACTGCCTGATCCAATTGGCGATCGCCAAGGGTGACGTAAACTAATTTTCCTTGCCCCTGGGGTACCTGATTGCCATCAAAAACAGCGGTTAATAAAAGGCGGGCATTCTCTCCCCCGGGATTTTGAGCAATTTCTGCTTTTTTCACCGTCAAAAAGGGTTCAGACACATTGAAAAGATCTGGGGTTAGCTCTCCACCAGTGAGGGAAACGGTACTTTTAGAAGGAATATTTAACTCCAACGGTGGCAGAGGGCTAGCAGAATTTTCACCACAATTGGTTTGTTCGACCATAAGCCAATCCTTTTCCTGGTCTTGGTTTGGCCTCTGACGGTCTATGGAACCAATGTCAATTACGCATTCTTGAATAGTGCCTTTTAAAGAACTGTTGTCTAGAGTCACCGTATCTGCTTGGCCAAGCTCAAAGGCGGAGGCCCGAAAGGCTTTATTGACATCTAAGGGAAGCTGACGGAATTCCCTTACCAATTCATCCACCGTTTCCTGGGGCCCCGTCATCAGGATAAAAAATGGTCTGCCCTTTTGATCCACGTCCTGGCCAGTGGTGTTGTAAACAAAAGTGGGATAACCAGCGTTGGCAGAATAAACATTGCCCCGGAACTGACTCCGAACTCCCAAGAGCACGGCTTTATAGTTGGGATTATTGTTTAACTCTTTGCTGATCAGGCCAGAAATTTGTCCCACAGCGGCATCGTCCGGTTCTAGGTCGGTGAGTAAAATTTTCAGACTGCGGGTAGCACTGGTATTGGTGGAAGTGTTGCTATCCTCTTCACTCCCTTCATTTCTTTCCCCTTGATTATTAGATGTGCCGGCGGCCGGGCTTTCCAATTCATAAAGTTGCCCCAAAGTACTGGAAACACAAGGATAATCCGCTATTGGCTGATCCCGACGACAATAAAAGGGCGCTTTACTGGCGGCCAGAAATTGGTTAGCAGAAATCGGTTGGGCCTGACTAATATTTTCATTGCTCCCCACCCGCCAATAGGAAGTGGGCAAATTTTTGTTTTGCAAAAGGGTGTGCAAAGAGGCGATCGCCTGGCCATAGCGACCACCAGGTTGACTGACAAAACCCACCATGGACTCACTGGCATCTACCCCCACCATTACATCCAGGTTTTCAAAAGGCCCAGGGGAAGATTGTTCGTCTCTGCGCTCTACCATCCCTTGGTCTGTTTCCACACAGGGTAAACCTCCCCTCTGGCCACAACCGGCTAATACTAGAGCCAACAAAGAGAACAAAATCCAGCTTTTCACGCAAAAACCCAGAAAGACAATAATGGAAATGATTCATCAGAGCGGGAGTTCGCCCATTAGCCTAATGCACTGCTCTGAAAAAATCAAGCGCCTGCGGGTGAGCCCAAGTCATTTCGATTCTAAGCGAGAGTTCCTTGAGTTATTCCCTAAAGCTTTAATAGTCACGGCGCCAATATTAAAGTGACCCCATCCCTTATCCATTGCCATTACACAGGTTCAAACAACTTAAACTGTTTTGTATTGTTACTAACAGATTAAATTTTTACTGACCGGGGACGCTTAGAATCTCCCCAAGCTGATAGCCCTGCTAACTAATTAAGCACAGACAGAAAGCACCCGGTTTGAATTGCCTCCAGGATAACCAGATAAAATGGGAACTTAATCACCCTTTTGCCTAAATCTGTGAAAACCCTAGCCTACGCTAACCCTGCTGATCTATTCGCCTTTCCCTTGGATGACTTCCAACAAGAGGCGATCGCCGCCCTGGACCAAGACCAGTCAGTGGTAGTGTGTGCCCCCACAGGTTCCGGTAAAACGGTAGTCGGAGAATATGCCATCTATCGAGCCATTGCCAGGGGAAAAAGGGTTTTTTATACTACGCCTTTGAAGGCCTTGTCCAATCAAAAAATTCGGGATTTCCAGGAAAAATTAGAGAAGTTAGGCCTAGAAAATGCGGCCCAACTAGTGGGCTTAATTACCGGTGATACGGTGATCAATGCCGATGCCCCGGTGGTGGTAATGACCACGGAAATTTTTAGGAATATGCTCTACGAAACCCCCATTGGGGAAGTAGGCACTTCTTTGGAGGACGTGGAAACAGTGGTGTTTGACGAAGTCCATTACATCAGCGACCGGGGTCGGGGCACTGTGTGGGAAGAGTCAATCATTTATTGTCCCAGCACCATTCAACTGGTGGGTTTGTCCGCCACCATTGGCAACCCGGAACAGTTGACCGAATGGATTAATCAAGTCCGCACTGGGGTTTCCCTGAAAGTATTACGCCAGGGAGAGCAACGTAATGATTCCCCCCCCTGTGTGCTGGTCAATTCCGATTTCCGTCCTGTGCCCCTCACCTTTCACTACAGCACCCGCAAAGGTTTATTTCCCCTGTTGAATGAGAAAAAAACGGGAGTTAATACTCGCCTATTGCCCAAGGCTGGGAATAAAAATACCCGTTCTGGTAAAA
Source organism: Synechocystis sp. IPPAS B-1465 (assembly GCF_003015225.1). Taxonomy (GTDB): domain Bacteria; phylum Cyanobacteriota; class Cyanobacteriia; order Cyanobacteriales; family Microcystaceae; genus Synechocystis. The sequence continues at coordinate 3,495,509 of NZ_CP028094.1, forward strand.
ATCGCCGCATGCGCCGGGAGGATTGTCCCTATCCCCTGTTGGTGATGCAACAGCTACAGGAACGGAATTTGTTGCCGGTAATCTATGTAATTTTTAGTCGGCGGGGCTGTGAACAGGCGGCCCAATCCCTGGAAGATTTATCTTTGGTGGAACCGGCGGAGCAGGAAAGTATCCAACTGCAACTACTGGATTTTTTCTTTGGCAAAAATCCCCTACTGCGGCAGAAGTTGGAACGGGATTTGGCCAATGGTTTGCCGGATTTAGTCCAAGCGGTCGTTGCCTATTTGGATCATCCCCAGGACAGTGAAGCGGCCCAAAGACTTTTGACTGCGTTGGCGATCGATCCAGAAGGTATGTTCAAACTCTGGGGTTGGATTGCCCAATCTTCTCCCATGACTAGGTTCGAGCAGATTGAACCCCTTTTACGGGGCATTGCGGTGCACCACGCCGGCATTTTGCCAGATATGAAAACCCTGGTGGAAAAGTTATTTGAGCAGGGCTTGATCAAAGTGGTATTTGCCACAGCCACCCTCTCGGCGGGGATTAATATGCCTGCTCGCACCACGGTGATTTCTGCCCTATCCAAACGTACCAATGAAGGTCATGCCATGCTCAGTCCTTCGGAATTTTTACAAATTGCGGGGCGGGCTGGGCGGCGGGGTATGGATACGGAGGGCCATGTAATTACGGTGCAAACTCCCTTTGAAGGGGCCAATGAGGCCTCTTACTTAGCTCTAGCGGAGGCGGAACCGTTAAAAAGTTGGTTTACCCCTTCCTATGGCATGGTGCTGAATCTGTTGCAAAAACATGATTTGGAAGAAGTAAAAAGTTTGCTGGAACGGAGCTTTGCCGAATACTTGGCCCAGTTTGCCCTGGAACCCACTAAGGTGGCGATCGCCGAAACGGTGAAAAAATTATCCCAATTGGATATTAAGTTGGCAGGCATTGGGGAAAAGGATTTACGCAGTTACGAAAAATTCCGGGGGCGACTGCGGGAAGAACAAAGGTTGCTGAAAATTCTGGAAGAACAGGCGGAAAAAGAACGAAAGCAACAGTTAAAGGATCAACTCAAAACCCTGGCACCGGGTCAGCTTTTATATCTCAAAGGTCGCCACGTCAAAATCCATCAACCTCGTTTAGCGGTCATTGTTGCCCCCCTGGCCCCCGCCCATAATTTGCCCCAATGGTGCTGCCTGGGCAGTGATAACCGTTGGTATCATGTCACTGTGGGGGATATTTATGCGGTGCCCATTGGTAATCTGTCCCCAGCCCAATGGCAGCATTTAACCCCGCCCCCAGCGGAACTTTTGGCTCCCGGTAAATCGGTGAAGGGAGATGAGGAAACATTGGCGATCGCCGCAGGCCTAGACCCCCAAACCTATCCCTTAGAACCCAGCCCAGAACTGGTAGAACAACAGGCCAGGGTAGACCATGTGGAAAAACTGTTGGCAGTACATCCCCTGGCTAGCCAAAAACATCCCGGCAAACTTTTGGAGCAGTTCCACCAACGGCAAGAACTACGTAAAACCCTAAGCAAACGACAACAGGAGTATGATCGCCTACAATCCCGTCAATCCTACTATTGGCAGGAGTTCCTAGACTTAATTGACATTTTGCAGGAAATGGAAGCCCTGGAGGAATATACCCCCACACTGTTGGGGGAAGTGGCCGCCACCCTGAGGGGGGAAAATGAATTGTGGTTGGGTTTGGCCCTGATTTCCGGCAAATTCAACGATTTGGAACCAGAACAGTTGGCCGCCGCCGCCAGTGCCCTCATTACGGAAACTCCCCGTTCCGATGCTTGGACTGATTTCAAGCCTTCCCCTGTAGTGTTGGCCGCTCTCCGTCCCAGTAATGATTTGTTTGGCCTATTATTTTGCCTTAAACACCCTCAACCTCCCCTTGCCCTCTGGCAGGCTATGACGGTGGCGGATCATTTGCAACGGCTTAATCTCTGGGATCTACGACGTAAATTGATCAAAGCTCAAAATCAACGGGCGATCGCCATTCCCCTTTGGTTGGAAGTGGATTTTATGGGCTTGGTGGAACAGTGGGCATTGGGCATGGAGTGGGAAAACCTCTGCCGCCAGACCAGTTTGGATGAGGGGGATTTAGTCCGACTTTTCCGGCGCACGGTGGATCTGCTTTGGCAAATTCCCCAGGTGCCCCACCTTTCCCCCCGACTAAAACGGAATGCTCGCATTGCGGTGCAACAAATGAAGCGTTTTCCCCTCTAACCAATTGGCGATCGGGAGGATTTCCTCGAAAACGCTGGGAATATATCGATCACTTGGCCACTAAACACTAGGCGGCCATGGCCTTTTACTACCCCCAACAAGACCTATTTCTACAGGCGACCTTGGCTGGCCAATTTATAGCCAACGGCCATGGAGACAAAAGAAAGCAGAAATTCCCACAGACTAGTGGGATTAAGGATCGCTCGACTGCTAAAAAACACCAGCACCACGCCGATGATAATCGGTATCCAGCCCCAGGATTTTTCCCTGGCGGGCAAAAAAACTAACATCATCACCCCAGCAATGAGGGCCAAAATTGAGCCATCGGCGGCAATACCCCGCCAAAAGTAAGGATAAACGTTGGTAGTGAAAATGATGTTGTTACCCAGAAAATAGATGCCGGTGCCAATGAGAACTATGCCGATCAGTCTTGCTATTAGAGCCATGGTATTGTCGTGGTAATTGATTTATTGATAATGGGCATTAAACTTTGGGTTTTAGCTTGATATTTAGTTTAGGGACAAAGCTTTTGATTAAAACTGATTCTATTTCCTGCAGATAATGTTTAGGTAGCGAAGTTATGAAAGCAATTTTGCCATCTTCTATTAAGTCAAAATCAGATTGTCTGTGATGAGAATACCAACGCTTTTGAAGGTTGACTGACATTCCAATATATTGAATTGCATCATCTTTGTTGAGGACAAAATAAATTCCAGGCTGTTCTGGTAGTTCGTCCCTTTCTTCAATTGGTACTGCTGACAATTTTGCGGGATTAATTTGAGTTATTTCCAAAAAAATTCCATCGTAAATGAATTTTGAAATATATTCAATAAAGGAAAGGAATAAAAAATCAGAGCTATTCCAGGAATTTAATTCTTCTGGTAATTCTGAATCTAAAGGATCAAATTCCTGACCATCGAGGACACACATAAAAGAAGCGATTATGTTTTCCCATTCATAAACATATTTTTTAGATTTATAGCGGTTCTGCCATTTATCTAGCCAATTTTGTGCATCATTCCAAGCTTCTGGATAATACCATTCTTGCCATAATTGTTTTAGTTTATTCGCCGTCGGTGGTTTTGGTGGATCGCAATATTCGCGGTCGTAAATATTTTTCCATGCTTTCCTAAATATTGAGTATATTTCACTAGGTAACTCTGGGATTTCAAATTCTTTTTGCTGATAGCTTTGGATTTCTGGATCAATATCAATATATTTAGTGATTTCGTTGGATTCGTTGTTTTGACCCATCTTCATCTCTACTTGTGTCAATCCAGATTCTAATAAAGGAATAAAGTTGCTAGTTTCTAAAAATTCTCCATCAATAACTTCATCATTTATTTCTTCTTCTTTGGGTGTGTTAAGCAAAAGTGACAACTGTAATCCCAGCGCCCCAGAAATCCATTCTCTACCCGGAAACAACAAGTCAACTTGATATTTGTCTTCCAAAAGTAAACTAAAATTACCCTTAATTGAGTTGAGGTAATATTTTTTGACTTCAGATATTATTTCTTCGTAAAATTGTGACAAGATTTTAACTTCATTTGCCGCTTTTCCTTTGGTGTGTAAATAAGGCTTAACAACTACACTACCATGCTCACTTAAGGGATCTAGTTCCTCTGTTATCCACTCCTTAACATCTTCAATATCAAGGGAGCCTAATCCTTTATTTTCTCGACGTAAAAGTTCTGTCTCTATTGCTTTTCGGCAAATATCAGACCAATTTGCGTCTACCTTTGCCATTCGACTTTTTAAATCATCGGTCACATAAACATTGAGTGCAGGCATGGTTAAACCATAAGTAGAAGTATAAAGAAGATTATACGCATATTCTCTGGGTGCGACAACCAAAATTATGCGCACATGCAATTATTCTTTACAAAACTTAGGTTCTATCTCCCTAAGTTGACTTTTTGTGGCCAGGCTTGAGCAAAGGGGAATAAACCATCGACAATGGACAGAAGCATAGATTCGCTACGAGACAGGAGAGAACAATGTCCAACAATCCCAGAAGCCAGGTAATTACCCAGGGCACCCAACGGAGTCCCAACCGGGCCATGCTCCGGGCCGTTGGTTTTGGCGATGATGACTTTACGAAACCCATTGTGGGTATTGCCAACGGGTACAGCACCATTACCCCCTGCAACATGGGCATTAATGATCTGGCTCTACGGGCCGAGGCCGGCTTACGGACAGCGGGGGCCATGCCCCAATTGTTTGGCACTATCACCATCAGTGACGGTATTTCCATGGGTACGGAAGGGATGAAATATTCCCTAGTTTCCCGGGAAGTGATTGCTGATTCCATCGAAACAGTATGCAATGGCCAACGCATGGACGGAGTTTTGGCGATCGGGGGCTGTGATAAGAATATGCCGGGGGCAATGATTGCCATGGCTCGCCTCAATATTCCCTCTATCTTTGTTTACGGTGGCACTATTAAACCCGGACATTATGCCGGGGAAGATTTAACAGTGGTCAGTGCCTTTGAAGCGGTGGGCCAGTACAGCGCTGGCAAAATTGATGAGGAAACCCTCTACGGCATTGAACGGAATGCCTGTCCTGGGGCTGGTTCCTGTGGGGGGATGTTCACCGCCAACACCATGTCCTCCGCCTTTGAAGCTATGGGGATGAGCTTGCCCTATTCTTCTACCATGGCCGCAGTGGATGGGGAAAAAGCCGACAGCACCGAGGAGTCCGCCAAGGTTTTGGTGGAAGCCATCAAAAAACAGATTTTGCCCAGTCAAATTCTGACCCGGAAAGCTTTTGAAAATGCCATTGCCGTGATTATGGCCGTGGGGGGCTCCACTAATGCAGTGCTCCATCTGCTGGCGATCGCCAACACCATTGGGGTGCCCCTAAGCTTGGACGATTTTGAAACCATTCGCCACAAAGTACCTGTACTGTGCGACCTCAAACCTTCCGGCAAATACGTCACCACTAATCTCCACGCCGCCGGTGGCATTCCCCAGGTGATGAAAATATTGCTGGTCAATGGCATTCTCCACGGTGACGCTTTAACGATTACAGGACAGACCATTGCTGAAGTTTTAGCCGATATTCCTGACCAACCCCCTGCCGGCCAGGACGTAATCCATTCCTGGGATGACCCTGTTTATCAAGAAGGTCACCTGGCAGTGCTCAAAGGTAACCTGGCCACCGAAGGCAGTGTGGCTAAAATCAGCGGTGTTAAAAAGCCGGTGATCACTGGTCCCGCCAAAGTATTTGAATCTGAAGAAGATTGCCTAGAAGCGATTCTAGCCGGCAAAATTCAAGCAGGAGATGTGGTGGTCGTGCGCTATGAAGGGCCCAAAGGTGGCCCCGGTATGCGGGAAATGCTAGCCCCCACTTCTGCCATCATTGGGGCAGGGTTGGGAGACTCCGTTGGCCTAATCACCGATGGCCGCTTTTCTGGTGGTACCTATGGCTTAGTGGTGGGTCACGTTGCCCCCGAAGCTTATGTGGGAGGGGCGATCGCCTTGGTGCAAGAGGGGGATCAAATCACCATCGATGCTGGCAAGCGGTTACTGCAACTCAACATCAGTGAAGAGGAATTGGCCCAACGGCGGGCCCAATGGACTCCTCCTCAGCCCCGCTATCCCCGGGGGATTTTAGCCAAGTATGCCAAGTTAGTTTCCTCCAGCAGCCTTGGTGCAGTGACTGATATAGACTTGTTCTAAAATTCCCCCATGGGCTAGGGACTAAGGGCATCGCCTAGGGATTTCTTAGAGAGCAATGGGGCTGGGGGGTGTAGGCTATCGAGATGAAACAGCCTCCTTCTTGGGGTTAACGCCAAAATAACTTGTGGGTTCTACCCTGGTAGGGAAATGTACAAGTCTGGGAGTTTTTTCCATGGTTACATCCCCCTTTTCCCTTAGTCCCTTTGGTCAAGCTAGATCCACCGTCACTGGCAATCCCCTTGACCCGACAGAACTTAACCAAATGCACGGTTTTTGGCGGGCAGCCAACTACTTGGCAGTGGGCATGATTTATCTGCGGGATAATCCCCTTTTGCGGGAACCGCTTCAACCGGAACAGATCAAGCATCGCCTGTTGGGTCACTGGGGTTCTAGTCCCGGCATTAGTTTTCTCTACACCCATCTCAACCGCATTATCAGGAAATTTGACCAGGATATGCTGTACATGGTGGGGCCTGGCCACGGCGCACCAGGCTTTTTGGGGCCCTGCTACCTAGAAGGGAGCTATTCTCGCTTTTTTGCCGAGTGTAGTGAAGATGAGGACGGCATGAAGCGCTTTTTCAAACAATTTTCCTTTCCCGGTGGCATTGGCAGTCATTGCACTCCCGAAACCCCTGGTTCCATCCACGAGGGGGGAGAATTGGGCTACTGCCTATCCCATGCCTATGGCGCTGCCTTTGATAATCCCAATTTAATTGTGGTCGGTTTAGCGGGGGATGGGGAGTCGGAAACAGGCCCCTTGGCTACCTCCTGGCATTCCAATAAGTTTATTAACCCGATTCGGGATGGGGCAGTTTTACCGGTTCTGCATCTCAATGGGTACAAGATTAACAATCCAAGTGTTTTATCTCGCATTAGCCATGAAGAATTAAAGGCTTTATTTGAAGGTTACGGTTATACCCCCTACTTTGTTGAAGGCTCTGACCCGGAATCTATGCACCAAGCCATGGCAGCCACGTTGGATCATTGTGTGAGCGAAATTCATCAAATCCAACAAGAAGCTCGTAGTACGGGCATTGCCGTGCGCCCCCGTTGGCCCATGGTTGTGATGCGGACTCCCAAGGGATGGACGGGGCCTGACTATGTTGATGGCCATAAGGTAGAAGGTTTTTGGCGATCGCACCAAGTTCCCATGGGGGGCATGCACGAGAATCCAGCCCATTTGCAACAGTTGGAAGCTTGGATGCGGAGTTATAAGCCGGAAGAATTGTTCGACGAGCAAGGTACTTTAAAACCGGGATTTAAGGCGATCGCCCCGGAGGGAGATAAGCGTTTAGGCTCTACTCCCTACGCCAATGGTGGTTTGTTACGGCGGGGTTTGAAAATGCCGGACTTTCGTCAATATGGTATTGATGTGGACCAACCAGGCACCATCGAAGCCCCTAATACTGCACCCCTGGGAGTATTTCTGCGGGATGTGATGGCCAACAACATGACCAATTTCCGCCTGTTTGGCCCCGATGAAAATAGTTCCAATAAACTCCATGCCGTCTACGAGGTTAGCAAAAAATTCTGGATTGCTGAATATCTAGAAGAAGACCAGGATGGGGGGGAATTAAGTCCCGATGGTCGGGTGATGGAAATGTTAAGCGAGCACACCTTAGAAGGTTGGTTAGAGGCCTATCTTTTAACCGGGCGTCACGGCTTTTTCGCCACCTATGAATCCTTTGCCCATGTGATCACTTCCATGGTTAACCAACACGCTAAATGGTTGGATATTTGTCGACACCTCAACTGGCGGGCAGATATTTCCTCGTTAAATATCTTGATGACGTCCACCGTGTGGCGACAGGATCACAACGGGTTTACCCACCAAGATCCCGGTTTTCTCGATGTCATTCTCAATAAAAGCCCCGATGTGGTGCGAATTTATTTACCCCCCGATGTTAATTCTCTGCTTTCCGTAGCGGACCATTGTTTACAGAGCAAAAACTACATCAACATCATCGTTTGCGATAAGCAAGCCCACCTGCAATACCAGGACATGACTTCCGCTATCCGTAACTGCACTAAAGGGGTGGACATTTGGGAATGGGCCAGTAATGATGCCGGTACGGAACCGGATGTGGTGATGGCAGCGGCGGGGGATATTCCCACCAAAGAGGCCTTGGCGGCCACAGCCATGCTAAGGCAATTTTTTCCTAATCTGAGAATTCGCTTTGTCAGCGTGATTGATTTGCTCAAACTGCAACCGGAATCGGAGCATCCCCATGGCCTGAGCGATCGGGATTTTGACTCCCTCTTTACCACCGATAAACCGATTATTTTTAACTTCCACGCCTATCCCTGGTTAATTCATCGGTTGACCTATCGACGGACTAACCATGGCAATCTCCATGTGCGGGGCTACAAGGAAAAGGGCAACATCAACACCCCCATGGATTTAGCGATTCAAAACCAGATTGACCGTTTCAGCCTCGCCATTGATGTGATCGATCGCCTGCCCCAATTGCGGGTGGCCGGAGCCCACATCAAGGAAATGCTCAAGGATATGCAGATTGACTGCACCAACTACGCCTACGAACACGGCATTGATATGCCAGAAATCGTTAATTGGCGCTGGCCCCTCTAGACCTTAACTAAAATCCCTGACATCGTTCTAGTTTCTGTTCCAATAGGTTAGCTAGGCCATGGGGGACAACGCTGGTCCAGCAAAATTTTGGCAGAAGCTAGAGCAAAGTTGGGGAGCTTTTCCCGTTAAAGATCGGCAAAGGTTTCCCCTGCCAGTAAGCCAGCATTAATTTTGTTGGTGACCAGTTCCCGGTACATGGCTAGTTCCTGGGATAGTAATTCATACCGGGGCTTGGAGTGGAGTGCCAAGGCCTTAATGTTGGATTCTTCTTCCTTGGTGACCACACCATCGGCCACGGCCTGCTCGATCAGGGCTCGTAAATAGTCTAATTCTTGGGTTTCTTCCCCACTCAATTGCTGGGAATTAGGACGTTCTACTTTCACTGCCCACCTCCTAGTCATCGCCACTGCTTATTTCTTCCAGCTTAACTCAAGATTTTGGTAGGGAAACCCCGAGAATTAACTATGTAGGCCGCTGTTGATATATTCCCTTTCCGCCACCTGTTTTAACCGTCGCAGTTGAGCTTGCATGTCCGCACTGGTCCAACGGGCCGCAAACATTTGAAAGCCCCATTGCACAACGGGGTTGGGCACAGTGAACTCGAATCTATTCAGTAAATAGGTACCTTCTTCTAGGGGGCGACATTCCCAACGGTCTTGCCCTTGGAAAAATCCTTTGAATTGCCACACCACTAACCCTGGCGATCTCTCCACCACGACGCTTTTCAGGCTGGGTTTGAGCAGGGGAATTTGGATAGTAAAACGACTCCGGCCACCGATCGCCGTGGACCATTGACCGATGGGTTCACAACGCAGGGCCGGGTTGAGCCAAAGGTGCATCAGATCCAAATCAGTGAAACACTGTTCTACCACTGTGGCACTGGCCTTAATTTCAATGCCTTGCTCAAAGATCACAAAAGTTTAGGAAAAAGCTAGTTCAAGGGGGGCTGGTTTATCTTTTGGGGATGGTAACAGATTTCCAGGGGTCTTAACTGTTGGGGCCGATGGGAGAAGCCGGAGGAGAAGGATGGCCCAGGGCCATGTTCTGCTAGATTAGCCGAGGTGCGAATCAATTCATCTTCAAAGAATCGTACCCAGAAAAAGTTAGGAATTCCCTCGATGCAGTCCCCCCGTGCTCCCCGCTGGAATCTTTCCCATTGGGCCATTGACCATCCCCGTTTTACCATCGGTTTTTGGTTGGCGATCGCCGTGGCGGGGCTATTGACTTTTAGTTCCCTCAAATATGCCCTCTTTCCGGAAGTGAGCTTTCCGGTGGTGATTGTCCAGAGCAGTGGTGCGGGGTTGGATTTGGCCCAAACGGAGCAGAAGTTAACCATTCCCCTGGAAGAAAAACTAGTTACCATTGCCGATGCGGACGTGCAATCTTCCACCTACCCGGGGCAAACGGTGGCATCGGTGATTTTTTTAATGGGCCAATCCCTGGAACAGGCCACCACGGCGGTGGAACAATCTTTACAGGGAGTAACTCTACCAGCGGGCAGCGAAATTACCGTTGCTCCCTACAACTTGAACGAATCAGTGGCGGTGACCTATGCGGTGGCGTCCGAGACGTTATCCCTAGAGGAAATGGCGGCACCGTTGCAACAAGAATTAATGCCCCAGCTCCAAAACATTGCAGGGGTACTGCGGGTGGATTTACTGGGGGATGCTAACTTTCGATCGCCAGGGGTCAAGGCGTTGGCCCAACAAACCATCAATCCCCCCACCTTGACTCGTCATAACGGCCAGGATGTGTTGGCGGTGCAGGTGGTCAAAACAGCCCAGGCCAATACCCTGGAAGTGGTGGACCGGGTGGAGCAGTTAATTGTGGAGCAAGCCCCAAAATTTCCCCAGTTAAAATTCATTGAAGCAGAAACCACAGCGGGTTATATCCGGGAAGCAACCCAGGCCACCATTGAAGCCCTGTTGGGAGCGATCGTCTTGGCGGTGTTGATTATTTACCCCTTTCTCCGTAGCGGTTGGGCCACCCTAATCTCGGCGATCGCCATTCCCCTTTCCTTGCTGGGCACTTTCATCGTGATGGCGGCGTTGGATTTTAACCTAGAAACCCTGACCCTGTTGGCTCTAGCGTTAATTATTGGCATTGTAGTGGACGATGCCATTGTGGATGTGGAAAACATTGCCCGCCACGTTGAAGCAGGGGAACCTCCCAAACGGGCCGCCAAAATTGGCACTGAGGAAATTGGCCTAACTGTGTCTGCCACCACTTTTTCCATTGTGGTGGTGTTTCTACCCATTGCCCTGTTGGGGGGAACTTTAGGGGAATTTTTCTTCCCCTTTGCGGTCACCGTATCTGCGGCTGTGATCGTTTCCCTGCTGGTGGCCCGTACCCTATCTCCCGTGTTGACAGTGTTGTGGCTACGAACCCAAACTCCCCGGCCCCAGTCCTGGTTCAGTCGTGGTTTAGATGCCCTCGGCAATGGTTATCAACGGGTTCTAGCTTGGTCTTTGGGACACCGTTGGTGGATTGTGGCCCTGGCCCTAGTCAGTTTAATGGCAGGCTTAGCCATTATTCCCCTCATTCCCCAGGGATTTGTTCCCACCCTGGACCGGGGGGAATTTAACGTTATTTTTCAATCCGCTCCCCCCAAAATTGCTGGGGCATTGTCTACTCCCCCCAGGGGTAATAACAACGACACAAGCGCTGGTGGAGCCTTTGGCTGGATTGATCAACTGGCCACTAATCCGGAAGCAGTGCTATTACGACGGGGACGACGGGTGGCGGAAGAGTTGGAACCCCCAATTTTGGCCGATCCTGCCGTGACGGAAACGTTTACTGTGGTGGGCATCCAGGGCAATCCCCTCCAAGGCAAGATCTATGTCAAACTGGACTCAGACCGCGAGGTGACTACCCAAACAGTGCAAACGGAAGTGCGGGAAGCTCTGCCGGAAATTCCCCGGGTAACCACCAGGGTGGAAAATATCCTCTTTGTGCAAACGGGGGACGATACGCCCCTCAAGTTAGCTTTGTTGGGCAATGATTTAGACCTGTTACAAACCACGGGTAAAGCTCTGGAGGAAAAGGTGATGGCTTTGCCCGGTTTAACCCAAATCAGCCTCACTGGGGCCGAACCTGACAGCACAGGGATTTTACGTTTGCGGGGACAGAGAGCCGTCTATCTCAGTGCTTCTTTACTACCTAATTACGCCCTTGGGGATCTCACCCAACAGGTAACGGCGATCGCCGAGGGGTTATTGCCCCCAGGGGTAGAACTGAGTGTGCAGGGTGAATCGGCCCGGGTCGGATCAGTATTTCGAGAATTTGCCCTCGCCTTTTTACTTTCCTTGTTGGGCATGGCGGCCATTTTTCTGGGGCTATTCCGCCGTTTACTGGAACCCATGGTGGTGTTACTTTCCTTACCCCTATCCATTGTCGGGGCGATGGTGGGACTGCTGGTCACCCAGAGCGAATTTGGCATGATTTCCCTGATTGGCCTAATTTTTCTCCTGGGCCTATTGGACAAAAACGCCATTCTCCTGATTGACTATGCTAACCAACTGCGCCATCGGGGTTTATCCCGCCAGGAAGCCCTATTGCAAACCGGCCATATCCGTCTGCGCCCCATTTTGATGACCACCAGTTCCACTATTTTGGGTATGCTCCCCCTAGCTCTGGGATGGGGGGCCGGGGCGGAACTCAGGCAACCCATGGCGATCGCCATCATTGGGGGTCTATTCACTTCCTCCGTACTTAGTCTGGTGGTGGTGCCAGTTTTATATAGTTTGCTGGACGATGTTTGGGGGCAGAAGCCCAGGCCGGAAAAAACCTGATCTAGCTACCCTGGTAATATTTCCCTCGCCTAGCCATTGGTAGAGGGGAATGCCAAAATGAAGACAACGTTGTTTTCGGTAAGAATTATTATGTTGCGGGACTTAGTGCAAAAAGCAGTCTATTTAGGGGTTGGCATTGCTTCCTATGCCGCCGAAACAGCCAATAGCAATATCAAAGAATTGGGTAACCATGCCCAGAAGTTAGTGGATACCCTGGTGGAAAGGGGGGAAATGAATGCGGAAGAAGCCCGTCGCTATGTGGATGAATTAATTAGAGAGGCCCAAGGGGAGGCGATCGCCCATGGGGAAGGGGAAAATAAACAGCCCCGGCGCATTGAAATCATCACCGATGAAGAGGAAGCCAACCCCGATCCCCTCGCCCAAAAAACTCCTGCCCAGTCCCAAACGGAGGACGTGGAAGCCCTACGACGACAGGTGGCGGCCCTCCAGGCAGAATTGCAACGTTTGAACCGTCAACCCTAACCTAACCATAGGGGAAACCGTCTACCGCAAGTTGTCAACACTGCAAATAGCAAAAAATAGCAAAACAGTTATGGAAGATTGGGAGAAAAACCTCTGGTTAGCGGTGGAAACCTTGACCACAGCGGTGGAGACTTGGGTGGAAGACATGGAGAACGCCCTAGGGGAAGCAGCCGAAACCATCGAAGAGGAATTGGGCACCGAACTGCAATGGTTCTGGCAGGAATGGTCCACCTTCTGGGAAGACTTGTCAGACTTTGACGGGGACTTAAGCGACCTGGGGGAATTTGGCGATCGCCAGGGCCGGGAAGGACGGAACAATCAAACGGATGATCGAGGCTATTCCTCCCTGGTGCCCTGGTCTTCCCTGGACGGGGACTTTGGTCTTAATCCCCATCTGCCGGCCAACGCCAATCATCAACCGGCTTGCCAAGGTTGTCAGCATTACCATGGCTATGTGTACAACGGGCAACTGTTGGTGTGTGCCATGCATCCCTACGGTTGGGAAACGGAACAATGTCCAGACTGGCAAGGCCCCAATCCCAATTAATTGTTTCTGCTAACTTCCAACAACTCTTTTCAACGGCCAAAGCAGGCGATCGCCAAAGGGAACTGCTAAGGTTTTTGGTGGCCGCCCCTTAACTCCAGCAATTCTCCCCCTATGTTTGGTTTCCTCAATCTCCATAAACCTCTGCACCTCACTTCCCATGATTGTGTGGCCAAGGTGCGTCGTCTATTAAGGCAAAAACGGGTGGGGCACGGAGGCACCCTAGATCCTTTGGCGGAGGGAGTATTGCCCCTGGCGGTGGGGTCGGCTACCCGTTTACTGCCCTACTTACCTGGGGCAAAGCAATATCAAGCCCTTATTCGCTTTGGGGTACGTACCGACAGCGATGACCTAGCTGGGGAGGTATTAGAGAGTAAAAATGTTAGTTATTTAACCCTTGCCGCCGTTGAACAGATTTTACCGACTTTTTTGGGGGAAATTGAGCAAATTCCCCCTCAATACAGCGCTATTCAGGTTAATGGTAAGCGTTTGTATGAATTGGCCAGGGCTGGCATTCCCCAAGCAGTGCCCAGTCGCATGGTGACTATTAATGATTTGAAAATACTCGGTTGGCGATCGGGGAATCAGCCGGAATTAGATTTACAAGTTACCTGTGGGGAAGGAACCTACATTCGAGCCTTAGCCAGGGACCTTGGCGATCGCCTGGGAACAGGGGCAACGTTGGCGGGCTTGGTACGGCAACAGAGTGGGGGCATGGCCCTGGATAATAGCGTTGGTTTAACCGCCCTGGAAAAAATCGTGGCGGAGGAGGAGCATATTCCTCTCATTCCTCCCCAGGAAGCGTTAAGCCATTTACCCACAGTTCAACTGAATAGCGAATTGGAAAAAAGGTGGTTCCACGGCCAAAGATTGCTCTTGCCAGATCTACCCGTGGGAGTGGTACTAATCACATCGGAGCTAGGCCCAGTAAAATGCTTGGGCGTTGCCCTGGTGACTCCAGAAGACCATGGCACGGTGTTACGGCCAAAAGTTGTGCTGAATTAAAAATTAATCTAACTAATCTTGGATTTCATTAACTTTTGAACAAAATTTAGTTAAAAACTTGCAAATTTACTTTTTTAAAGAATCAAATAATTGTTACCCTCATCTTAACTATGGCTAACGAAAAAATTATTGTTTTTGACCTCGATGGAGTATTAATCGACTCCGAAGAAGCTAACTACCAAGCCTTTGCCTATGGCATTGAACAGTTAGGCTTACCTAGGCCCGATCGCCAAACGGTGGTTTCCCTAGTGGGACTGAAAGCTTCCCTCATGCTAGAAAAATTAGGCTGCCCTAGGCAAGAAGTAGAACGTATTTTTAAAGATTTTGTCCAACCTTTTTACATCGAAAATCTCCCCCAACTGGCGGCCCCCATGCCCAACGCGGTAACGGTTTTAACTACTTTAAAGCAACGGGATTACCGCATTCTAGCCTGCACTTCCGGCGATCGCCGTACCCAAACAGCGGCCTTGCAAGGAGTGGGTTTATGGTCGGCCATTGAAACCATGCTGGCGGCGGATGATTCCCCATTTGCCAAGCCCGATCCCCGTTACCTACAACAATTGCTCGCTCCCTACGATTACCAAACCCTGTTGCACGTAGAAGATGCAGAAGTGGGCATTCGCATGGGACAAGCCTGCGGCGCAGTGAGTATTTTTGCTGAGTATGGCTATGGTTCCCTCCCAGCGGATTTGCCAGTGGATCATCGCCTCAGCCAACTGGCCGATATTTTGGCGATCGCCCTTTAGAGCGTGTTTGAAAAGCCCCCCTGGCTCCACAAGTTTGGGGGGAAACTAAGTCAAAGTCCCCCAGTATTGCCGGAGCTTTAGTGAGGAGATTTAGGGGGCAGAATCAGACTTTATAAACAGGTTCTTAGAAGGCTACGCTATCCTAAAATTTATTCCCACTGCGGTGAAGACTTGACGGTGATCTAATGGCAGGAAATTTTGCTCAAACATAATTACGGTCATCAATTGAAACAAATTCGACAAATATTAGCATTCCATTGCACAATTCTCTGCCAAGGAGCGTTGCTGGCCGGTTCTGTATTTGCCAATGAAGTTTACCCTAGTTATCTCAGCGAAAAGGGCATCGAAAGTGAGTTTTTGCATCAGTCTCCCCACAGTCTAACTGGTCGCAAGATCGCCATTGGCCAGATGGAAATGGGTCGGCCAGTGCAATATCTTTGGGATAAGTTGGGCGGTTGGCAACCCCCTTACCGTTTAACAGGGGTGTTTCATCTCAATCAAATTTCCCCCCGCAATCGTTTTTTTGACGACCATGCCGGTATGGTGGCCCAGGCCATGGTTAGCCGGGATAAACGTTATCCAGGGGTAGCACCGGAAGCTCGACTTTACTCCACCGCCATGGGGCCACTATCAGAAAATTTGCAACCCCAACAATGCTTGGCCGGACAATTTGTTAGTCGCCAAGATGGGAGCAACATCCGGGCAGTCAATTTGAGCTATGGGGAGTCGTTGGAGCGGGACGCTAGGGGGGATGCCCAGTTGGACGGCAATGCTTTATTAACTTTGTGTTTAGATTGGCTGACCCAACAGCAAAATCTACTCTTTGTGGTGGCCGGAAACCAGGGTACGGGAGGCATTGCCATTCCGACGGATAACTATAATGGCATCACCGTCGCCTACACTGTCCAATCTGCCGATCGCCAGGGGCGCTATGACCGCATGGCCTTTACAAATCTGAGTCGGCAACCGGAGGGCATGGGCAAAAGAATAGTGGAACGGGAAATCAATCAGGGGAGACGCCAGGGGGTGAGCTTGGTGGCTCCAGGCAGTGATTTTTATCTGTATGACATGAAGGGGCGAGTGGAATGGGTCAGTGGCAGTAGCTTTGCCTCCCCTCTGGTGACGGGCACCGTTGCTTTATTGCAGGAATTTGGCGATCGCCAGTTATTGGTCAATACCAACAGTAGCCGCTGGAATTTAGATGCCCGCAGGCCCATGGTGATGAAAGCGGTGTTACTCAATTCAGCAGTAAAAATTCGCAATGCCGGTTTGGGCACAAACTACACTCTTTACAGCAGTAAAAAACGGGATTGGCTAGCAACGGAAGCTTACCGAGACCCCGTCCTACCGTTGGATTTGGAAATGGGAGCTGGTCAACTGAACGCCCGTCGAGCCCTAGAACAATTCCAGTCTGGAGCCTATGGGCCTGGGGAAAATGATCTCCCGGCGATCGCCTGGGATTACGGGGCAATTCAACCGGGACAGACCATCAGTTATTCTTTGTCTAAACCTTTAAAGGGAGGAGAATTTGCCAGTGTCACCCTTGTGTGGGAAAGACTAGTGCAATTGTTGGACAGTAATGGTAATCAACAATATGACCTAGGGGAGAGTTTTCAAGCCCAGCCCCTAAGTAACCTAGATCTATTTATCACTGACCAAGGCGGGGCTACCCCGGTGGTTTGTTCTTCTCAAAGCAAAGTTGATAACGTAGAACATTTTCTCTGCCCCATTGCTAGTACGGGGAAATATACTATTCAAGTCAAACATCAGGGCGGTGGAACTGCACCCCGACCAGAAAACTATGCCCTGAGTTGGTGGACTGTTACTAATTGAGCAGAGTAACCGAGAACCTAACCAGTCTCCGGAAACTTGAGGGTGATGTGGCCAATCAGGTAAATTACACCAAGTCTTAAAACGATATCGCTCTTCTATCATTGTGGGTAGGATAAGATGGAGAAGATAGTCTGAAATGCAGAGGTGGTATATGGTTGCCCCACGTGAAGCAAAAGAAACAGTACAATTCATTGACAAATACTGCGAAGGATACAGAGACTTATTTTATTTCCAAAAGTGAGAAGCTTTGAATACTTTAAATACTTGCATCTAGGATTAATTGCGAATATAAAGAGAAAAACCTTCCCAGAAATAGCTAAGGTAGTAGGACTAGAAAATGGACAAGGATTTGACTATTTCTTCGGTAACAGCCCTTGGTCGTTAGAGGAGGTAAGGGAAAGAAGAATTAATAAAATTCTGAGTTTTGCGGAAGGAGAAGCAATAACAATGCTCATAGACGAAACAGGGGATAGGAAAAAAGGAAGAAAGACAGATTATGTTGCGCGTCAGTATATTGGCAATCTAGGAAAAATAGAAAATGGAATAGTAGAGGTGATGTGTTATGGAATTATAAAGGGAATGACAGTACCATTAATCAGCAAAGTATATAAACCAGAGACAAGACTAAAAGAGGGGGATAAATACAAAAGTAAACCAGAGATAGTAGGGGAAATTATCAAAGAAATAAAAGAGCTTGGTTTCAATATATAGTAGTTTAAAATAAAGCTGAGACGCTAAACGCCACAGTAAGAACGGATAATTTCATCAAGAGACGTGTCAATAGGAGCGTACATTCTAGCTCGTTTCAAGGCACTAAAGTCATGCTCAATATCATTTAAATCAGGAGAATATTTCGGCAAAAAAAGAACTTCATGACCTGCTTCTTTAGCCAATTCTTTAATGGCAGTTTTACGATGAATAGGAGCATTATCCATTATTAATATTGATGGAATGTCGAGGGAGGGTAGCAAATATAATTTTAACCATCCTTCAAAGCCTTCTGCATTCAAACTCCCGGTAAAAACCATCGGCGCAATCAAATCTTTTTTTCCTTTTCTTCTCCCTGCTACTAGATTTTCTCTGACTCCCCTTTTTCCTTGTCTATCTCCATAAACTTTTTTTCCTTTTTTTGACCAGGCATAAATACAAGCCTGGATTGCTTCGAATCCAGATTCATCTATGTAAACTATAGCTTGACTACCATAGAGCTTAATTAGTTCTCTTAACATTCTATAGTACTTAACTCGTTCCTCCCGGTTTCTTTCTCGATAACGTAGTTCTTTTTTTTTTCTGTTTATTTTCATTTTCTTTAATGCGTAATATACGGCACTCGGCCTCACTCCAAATTTCTTGGCTCTGTCTATCAATCTTGCATCGGGATTTTCTTCTACGTCTTTTTTTAGAGCTTCCCAGTCTAATTTCCTATGGCGACGCTCTACTTTTGTTGGGCTTAAATCTACTCTATTTAACCATCTGTATATCGAGGCTTTTCCTATTTTATATATCTTGGAAGCCTCAGTTATTTTTCCTCCAGCTTCTATATAAGCTACTACCCTTTGCCTTAAATCTAAACTGTAAGCCATTGTTTAAACCTGTTCATTTTGTACACTCCATAATTTTACATTAAATTCTCTCATCGTTAATTGAAATGACTATAAAGGTAGTATTAGCATATAGTGAATATGGAGAGAGCAGCGAGAACTTTGTAAGAGTATTAGAAAAAGAAAATCTAGAATATGTACTAGCTATAAGGAGTGATCATGGAGTCTGGCTTGGGAAAGAGGAAAGAGTAAGAGCGAACAAATGGAGAAAATTTGAGAGAGAATTTGCAAGTGGAAAGTCGGAAGTAAGATACGAATAAGATACGTGAGAGAAATTATTTATGGAAGGAGAGGGGAAAAAAGATATTAGCAAGTAACGGATAACAAGGAGAAAATGCCGTCAAATTCAACGTATTTTATTATGACAAAAGTATCAGAAATAAAATATAAAGAAGTGGGTAACTTATATGGAGCAAGGAACTGGATAGAGTATGGATTAAAGCAAATAAAGAATGAACTGGGGTGGGCAGATTTTAGAATGATGGACTATTCCAGAATAGAAAAATGGCGGGAAATAGTGATGAGCGTATATTTAATGGTAAGTCTTCAGATAGAAAATTTGCCTCCGCATGATAACTCCTTAAACAAATCAAAACAGACTAGGGAGATAGCTTATCAGAATATACAAAAACATCCTTGGTGGAATCAAAAAAGTGGATGGAAAAACATACTTAACAACATGAAATTAATAATTCAGCCATTATGTTACTTTAATTTATTAAAGCCGTGGATGACGGTGATTTATACACCTCAGTTATTGAAAAACTTCCATTGCTTATTTGACAGATTGAAGAAGGCAGTAATGGCTTTAGGAGACCTTATTATTGCTCCAATTATTTTACCTTTCCACCTACACTGATAGAAGAGTGATAAGTTGGAAATTAAGAACATCTTCGCTGATACTAAACATTAACCCGATCATATCTCAGCACTTTCTGTTTGATTAACTGTAGAGGACTAAAAAAGGTAGAAGAGAGAACCCCTTAGCAAATAGGATTAACTGACTTCTACCCTACAACCTATTGACAGGATGCTGTTTTGATGGATAATTTACTGTTTGGTCAAACGGGTTAATACCGCATTAGAGCGTTCAATGAAACCTTTCATGCCCTCCGCATCAAAACCTTTTTGGGCCATCAATGCCAAGTCATAAACATGTTGACAAAGGGATTTTGCTAATTCTGCTGAGGGAGATTCCCCACTGCCAGTGACAATACCGCCTTGGCTGAGGGAAAGAATGTTTTTAATTAGGGGGTGGTTGGTGTTAATGGCTAACACATGTTGTTCCGGGAAAGCCATCGCCTGCTGTTGCATCATGGCAGTCATTTCCTGGAGGCGTCGCATGGCTTCCGGTAGAAGTACCATGGCTGGAGGGGTAGATTGGGGATCGTCGGATTTTAATGATTGGGTTTTGATGTTGATGTTGGGATTATTGAGGGCCTTTTCAAAGATTTCTTTGATTTGCTCACTGCGGGATTTGTTGGTGGCGGGGTCCACAATGTCGCTGGCTTTATCCTCTTCAATCAAACTTTGATCCAGTTCTGAATCTACCCGGGAAAATTTGACGTCACTGTATTCTTTTTCTAGGAAAGGAATGAAGTAATTAGTGTCAATGAAAGAATCCATAAATAGGACCTCAATACCCTGGTTTTTATACAGTTCCACATAGGTGGCTTGGGTAGCTTGATCGGTGCAGTAAAAAACTCGATTTTCGTGGCGTTCTTTATTGCGTTCCAAATAACGTTTCAGGCTGGTGTAACCTTCTTTTTCGTAGGGATTAACCCCGTCACTCTGGTTAGTTTCAGCCCAGGCATCACCATCTTCGGTCAGAACTTCTACCTTTGGTTCCGTACTTTCTGCTGTGGCTTTATAGGTGGTGCGGTAGAGCAATAAATCTTCTACTTGTTGTTTGAATTTATCTTCCCGCAGGGAACCAAATTTGACAAAGGTACCAATGTCTTCCCAACATTTGAGATATTCTGCCGGATTTTCGTCGTACAAAGATTTAAGGCGATCGCCAACTTTTTTGGCAATGTAATCAGCAATGCGACGCACAGTGCGGTGATTAGTGAGGGCACTGCGGGAAACGTTGAGGGGAATATCGGGACTATCAATTACCCCCCGGAGCGGCATCAAAAATTCGGGAATGACTTCTTCGCAATGGTCACTGACAAAAACTTGATTGCAGAAAAGTTTAATTTGCCCTTTGGACACATCCACATCGGGGCGTAATTTGGGAAAATAGAGAATACCATTGAGCAAGAAGGGATAATCGGTGTTTAAATGCACCCACAACAGGGGATCTTCCTGGAAAGGGTAAAGATAGCGGTAAAACTCCAGGTAATCTTCTTTGGTTAAATTTTGGGGTGATTCCTTCCAGATGGCCCGCTGTTTATTTAGCGTTTCCCCTTCAAAGCGGATGGGCACTGCCATAAAGTCAGAATAGGTTTTCACCAATTGCCGGATGCGACCAGTCTCCAAATATTCCTGTTCATCGTCCAGCAAAGTTAGGGTGACTGTGGTTCCTACCTGCTGACGATCGGAATCCGTCAGTTCAAATTCCGGTGAACCGTCGCAACTCCAATGCACCGCCTGGGCCCCCTCTTGGTAAGAAAGGGTGTCAATTTCCACTTTTTGGGACACCATGAAAGCGGAATAGAAACCCAAACCAAAGTGACCAATCAAATCATTGGCAGACTTTTGGAACTTTTCAATGAACTCCTCCGCACTGGAGAAAGCCACTTGGTTGATGTACTTTTTCACTTCATCGGCGGTCATGCCAATGCCGTTATCGGTAATAGAAAGGGTTTTATTCACCTTATCCACTACCAGTGTAATTTGGGGATCGGGCACTTCTCCAGAGCCGTCGCTGGCAAAAGCAGCCATTTTCCGTTTACTAATGGCATCAACGGCGTTGGAAATTAATTCCCTTAAAAAGATTTCATGGTCAGTGTAGAGAGACTTTTTAATAATCGGGAAAATATTCTCGGTATGGATTGTGATATTGCCTTTTTCGAGTACTGCCATAGGTCTTTAGATTTAATGTTTAGGATTGTTAGGAAATTTAGTGGATTAGCAAAACTTCCAGGAACCTAGTCAGCTCCCCAGATTTGCCCAGCGCCCCAGCAATGGGGGTAACCCCATCATCATACGAAGCCAGGGACAGTTTACTCAGCGGCAGTTTCCGACCTTTGCCATTTCGGTTATCCGTACCCCCACAGTGATCTGACAACTCAGCTCCGAATCCCAACGGCGATCGCCATTCTTGCTTGGGGCATTAAAACCCGCTGGTTAGCCGGAATTTCCGTCCAGATTCCCTTTCCAGATGTCCCCCTCGGTTCTAAACTTGACTTCGAAGTGTGTTGTTGGCAATCGAGAGGTCTGCTTGTGAAACGTGTCTTAGCGATTATCCTGGGCGGTGGGGCCGGGACCCGCCTCTATCCTTTAACCAAACTCAGAGCCAAACCCGCAGTTCCCTTGGCCGGAAAGTATCGCCTCATCGATATTCCCGTCAGTAATTGCATCAACTCAGAAATCGTTAAAATTTACGTCCTTACCCAGTTTAATTCCGCCTCCCTTAACCGTCACATCAGCCGGGCCTATAATTTTTCCGGCTTCCAAGAAGGATTTGTGGAAGTCCTCGCCGCCCAACAAACCAAAGATAATCCTGATTGGTTTCAGGGCACTGCTGATGCGGTACGGCAATACCTCTGGTTGTTTAGGGAATGGGACGTAGATGAATATCTTATTCTGTCCGGCGACCATCTCTACCGCATGGATTACGCCCAATTTGTTAAAAGACACCGGGAAACCAATGCCGACATAACCCTTTCCGTTGTGCCCGTGGATGACAGAAAGGCACCCGAGCTGGGCTTAATGAAAATCGACGCCCAGGGCAGAATTACTGACTTTTCTGAAAAGCCCCAGGGGGAAGCCCTCCGGGCCATGCAGGTGGACACCAGCGTTTTGGGCCTAAGTGCGGAGAAGGCTAAGCTTAATCCTTACATTGCCTCCATGGGCATTTACGTTTTCAAGAAGGAAGTATTGCACAACCTCCTGGAAAAATATGAAGGGGCAACGGACTTTGGCAAAGAAATCATTCCTGATTCAGCCAGTGATCACAATCTGCAAGCCTATCTCTTTGATGACTATTGGGAAGACATTGGTACCATTGAAGCCTTCTATGAGGCTAATTTAGCCCTGACCAAACAACCTAGTCCCGACTTTAGTTTTTATAACGAAAAAGCCCCCATCTATACCAGGGGTCGTTATCTTCCCCCCACCAAAATGTTGAATTCCACCGTGACGGAATCCATGATCGGGGAAGGTTGCATGATTAAGCAATGTCGCATCCACCACTCAGTTTTAGGCATTCGCAGTCGCATTGAATCTGATTGCACCATTGAGGATACTTTGGTGATGGGCAATGATTTCTACGAATCTTCATCAGAACGAGACACCCTCAAAGCCCGGGGGGAAATTGCCGCTGGCATAGGTTCCGGCACCACTATCCGCCGAGCCATCATCGACAAAAATGCCCGCATCGGCAAAAACGTCATGATTGTCAACAAGGAAAATGTCCAGGAGGCTAACCGGGAAGAGTTAGGTTTTTACATCCGCAATGGCATCGTAGTAGTGATTAAAAATGTCACGATCGCCGACGGCACGGTAATCTAGGGCCAGTTTCTTTCCTCGCACCATAGCCATGACCGCTCCCGTTAAAGCAGTAAAATCCCTGAGCCAAAAGTTTGCCCCCCTCCGGTCTGTCCTGGATCAATTGGACGGCCTGGGCA
Source organism: Synechocystis sp. IPPAS B-1465 (assembly GCF_003015225.1). Lineage (GTDB taxonomy): Bacteria > Cyanobacteriota > Cyanobacteriia > Cyanobacteriales > Microcystaceae > Synechocystis. Next base: position 3,518,815 of record NZ_CP028094.1, read on the forward strand.
TTCTTGCCTGGGGGATTTTGATGCTCAAGTACTCTTTTTCTGGGGAATTGGGTTTACTCATTCATCCCAACTATTTTGGGTTGGTGACAGTGACGGGGTTCGTCCTATTGTTTTTGGGCGGCCTGCGATTGTTTCAAACCGGCAGACGTTGGTTAAAGAGAGCCCGCCGCAGTGGCAATGGTAACCAAGACAGTGTGACCCACGTAACGGTTTTACCCCTAGGACTGGGCACTGCCCTGTTGTTAGTTACCGCTGTGATGGGGCTTTTTATTACTCCGTCCGTTTTCAGCAGTCAATTGGCCATCCAACGGGGCATTAGTATGACTTTGCCCCCCACCCAAACCCAGATATCCAGCTTTGCCTCCCAGATTAAGCCGGAGGATCGCACCCTAGTGGACTGGGTCCGCACCATCAGCGCCTATCCAGAGCCTGACGTTTACGCCGGCCAAAAGGTTGATGTAACTGGCTTTGTCGTTCACCCTGAATACTTGCCAGATAACTACCTCCTCATTAGCCGCTTCATTCTGACTTGCTGTGCAGTGGACGCTTATCCTGTGGCTTTGACGGTCCGTTTAGAAGGTTCCCGTAGTCAATATCCCCCCGATACTTGGCTAACCATCCAAGGACAAATGGTGGCCGCAACCTTACCCAGCTCAGCGGATCAGGGCAGACAAGGGGCAGAAAAGCGTCAGGTTGTGGTGGAAGCTCAGTCGGTGGAAGTGGTGCCAACTCCGGCTGATCCCTATAGTTACGCCGATTGAACCATTGACAAAGGAACCTAATCTGTTCCGAATCCATCGATACAAAAGCGGGAATTACGTCAGAAACGATTAGCGATTCGCTAAGATAACTCAGCATTGTTACGTAAATGTGTTGACCAGTATGAAAGGTTTGTCTGGGCTGTTACAGTTTTTCATCGGCTTTATTTTGGGGGTAACCTTGTTTGTGGGGGGAATTTCCCTAGCCGGTTATCTGGTTTTTAATCGTTTTGCGGCCAGTCCGGAAAAGCCTTTATTTCCCGAAGAACAAAGTCAGCCCCAAGATGACCAGCCTTCCCCCACAGGGACAGAATCGCCCCAAGCATCACCGTCACCAAGTCCTTCCCCTTCCCCCACAGAGGAACTTCCCTCTGGGGCCTATAAAGCCAAGGTAATTTGGAATGGAGGCTTGAATGTTCGTACCGAGCCAGATCGGGAGTCTGATTCCCTTGCTACGATCAACTACAATGACGAAGTGGTGGTGCTGGCAACCCAGGGGGAATGGTCTAAGTTGAGGCTGTCTGGAGGCACAGAAGGATGGGTGAGATCGGGCAATCTGGAAAAACTCCCAACACCATAGCTACTCTCGGAGCAGAAACCCAGGCAAAGAAAAATAAAATAAAAGTTGATTAATTCCGACCATCCAAACATTTAGGGGCAGGACATTGTATTGCATTGGTTTAATTAGTGGCACTTCCGTGGATGGCATTGATGCCTGTTTAGTCGACATTAGTGGGTCTGGATTAGACCTCAAGGTTGATTTGTTGCGGGGGGAAACCTACCCTTACCCCGATGCATTGCGCCAGGAGATTTTAGCTTTGTGTGCAGGAACTCCCGTTAGTCCGGAGGCGATCGCCTTTTTGGATGACAGTATTGCCAAGGAATTTGCCCAGGCGGCCCAGCAAATTCAACAATCTTTGCCCCCAGCGGATCTCATTGGTTCCCATGGCCAAACTATTTTCCACCGTCCCCCCAATCCAGAGAAAGCCTTTTCCCTCGGTTACAGTTGGCAGTTGGGCCGGGGAGAGGCGATCGCCAATTTGACAGGCATTACCACGGTGAGTAATTTTCGGGCGGCGGACATTGCCGCAGGGGGCCAGGGAGCACCATTAGTTTCTAAAATCGATGTCTGCCTGTTGAGCCATCAAAATGAACACCGCTGTGTGCAGAATTTAGGTGGCATTGGTAATGTGACCTATCTCCCTCCCCGCAGTCAGACAAATTGGCAGGAAAAAATTTGTGGCTGGGATACGGGGCCCGCCAACGTCCTAGTTGACCTGGCAGTGCAAAAATTTACCCAGGGAGAAAAAACCTATGATCAGGGGGGACAATGGGCGGCCCAGGGTAAGCCCCGCCAAGAACTGGTAGACCAATGGTTACAAGAACCCTTTTTCGAGCAATATCCGCCTAAATCCACCGGGCGGGAATTGTTTGGGGCGTTGTACCTCGATAACTGTTGGATAGAAGCCCAGCGCCATGGCTTGAATGAAACCGATTTTTTGACCACTCTGACAGAATTTACGGCCCGCTCTGTAGTGACTGAATACCAAAGATTTTTACCCCAACTGCCCGATCGCCTGTTACTGTGTGGCGGTGGTGCCCATAACCTCTATCTGAGGGAGCGGCTCCAATATCACTTAGGCTCCAACACAAAAATTCAGCGCACCGACGATGTTGGTCTGAACAGCGATTTCAAAGAGGCGATCGCCTTTGCGGTGCTGGCCTATTGGCGTTTCCAGGAGCAATTTCCAGGTAATGTCCCCCTAGTCACCGGTGCTAGTCAAGATTGTCTGTTGGGGGATATTCACCTTGTCCCAGTTGGTAGTTAAATAGCTCCAAAGAACTACTTCACTTTGATCTTTGATTAATTGTTGGTAGCTTCCGCCAATTCCGCCAGTCTCTCCTGTTGATCCTGGGAAATGCAAGACTCGATGATAGTGTGAATTTCCCCTTCCAGAGCCGTGTTTAAATCAAAGTTGCGTCCCAAGCGGTGGTCGGTAACTCGATTATCTTTGTAGTTATAGGTGCGGATTTTCTCCGAACGGGAACCCGTACCCACCTGCGATCGCCGATTGGAACTGATGGCATCATTTTGTTCTTGGAGCATCATGTCATAGAGCTTGGCCCGGAGAATTTGCATCGCCCGTTCACGGTTTTGGAGTTGGGAACGTTCTTCGGTGCAAAAAATCCGAATACCTGTGGGTTTATGGAACAGATCCACCGCCGTTTCCACCTTGTTAACGTTCTGTCCACCGGCTCCACCGGAGCGAGCCGTACTCATTTCAATGTCTTTGGGATCAATTTTTACTTCCACATCATCCACTTCCGGCATGATGGCCACCGTAGCCGTGGAGGTATGCACCCGACCCCCAGCCTCCGTCACCGGCACCCGTTGCACCCGATGCACCCCTGCTTCAAATTTCAACTGGCTGTAAACCCGGTCCCCTTTAACTTCCAGAATGGCTTCCTTAAAGCCTCCCATATCTGCTAAGGACTCACTCAGCAGACTCACTTTCCAACCCTGACTTTCGGCATACCTGGTGTACATACGTACTAAATCTCCAGCCCAGATACTAGCCTCATCTCCCCCGGTGCCGGCGCGGATTTCCAACATAATATTTTTCTCATCGTTGGGGTCCTTGGGCAGAAGGAGGATAGTTAGGCGCTTTTCCAACTCCCCAATGGCATTTTCCAGTTCCTCCACTTCCAACTGGGCCATTTCCCGCATTTCTGGGTCATTGCCAGATTCTTTGACAATTTGTCGGGCCCCTTTTAAATCTTCCTGGCTTCTTTTCCAAGTCTCGTAGGTATCAACTGTTTCTTCCAAGGACGAGCGGGCTTTGGCTACCCGTTGCAATTCATCGGGGTTGGTGGCAATGTCCGGATCCGCCAGCATCCTAGTCAATTCCTGATAGGTCTGCTCCACAGAAGCTAGTTTGTCTAAGAGGTACGTTTCCGCCATGGTCTGCCTTGGGTCAAAATGCTCAGTCTTCTATTCTAACTCCCCCAAGACCCCCCTGCTTTTTCCCCTTGCATTGATCGCCAAATGGTTAGTCCGCATCTTCAAATAAAAGCTCTTCTAGAATATGTTTGAGTTCATCATTGTCGGGGTGCACCAACTCAATTTGTGTTTCACTAATGGCTTTAGCAAGAAATAATAAAGGCGCTAGGGGAGTGTAAATGCTATAGCGTTCTTCCTCGTGGTAAAAACTAGCCAGGAATTGCAATTCTTCCTCTTCCATTTCCCCAGCCGGATCGTTCCCTTCAATTTCCAGGGTGAGAATATCTTCATCTTCAATGGGGGGCAGTTCACCACTGACGGTGAGGGTGTAGGCAGTGTACTTCAACGACAAATCTAATTCTGCCAGTACGGCCTTAGCATCTGCAAAAATGCCACTAATTTCTTCTTGGTCCTCTAGTAAAATTGCCTCAGCATCTTCTGTTTCATCGTCATCTTCTTCCCAGGCAATAATTACCACCGGGATGTCAACGGGCATCAATAATAAGTATTGAGCGTCCTCTTGTTCGAGGGAGTTTTCCACGTAGCAATCTAAAGGCCGCCCCGCTTCATCGTAGAGCGTTATGCTATCGCTTTCATCCGGTTCATTTTCTTGATTAAACAGATAAGCAGACATATAACTTAATAATGTTATTGAGTATTAAGAGTATCACGGAAGAAGCAGATATTTAAGAAGAGAACTCAATCAAAGTTTAGATGATCTAGCCAATTAGTTTTTTCAATAATGTTAACTCCGTTGATATCCGTAAGATTATATTGCAATGGGGTAATGGTGATGAAGTTATCTTGGCTAGCCTGGACATCAGTGGGAATGCGGCGGTTGAGACGGAGATAGTCTGGTTGGGGAATTTCTTTTACCCTTTCCCCCGCTAGCCAGTAGTAGCGTTTTCCCCGGGGATCATACCTTTCTTCAAAGGTTTCGCTATAGCGTTGCAGTCCCTGGCGGGTGAGTCTAACTCCGGCAATCTGCTCCGCTGGTACCGCTGGAATATTGATGCTAAATAAGGTCGGTTCCGTCAATGGCGATCGCCAGAGGTGTTGGACAAAGCAATTGGCAAAGTCGGCGGCGGGCTGAAAATCGGTGGCGGTAAAACTGACCAAACTCAAAGCAATGCTAGGAATGCCCTCGATCAACCCTTCCATGGCGGCGGAAACTGTACCGGAATATAAAACATCAGTGCCGAGGTTAGCACCGTGGTTAACTCCGGAAAGGACAAAATCCGGATAACGGGGCATCACCGCATGGAGGGCAAACTTCACACAGTCAGCGGGGGTACCGGAACAGGACCAAGCCTTGATGCGAGGATCAAAAACATCCTCCACAATGCCCGCTCGAATGGGTCGATGGAGGGTCAGACCATGGCCGGTGGCGGATCTTTCCCGGTCAGGACAGACCACTGTGACTTCATGGCCTGCGGCGACTAGGGTGTTGGCCAAGGTACGTACCCCTTGGGAAAAAATGCCGTCATCGTTACTGACAAGGAGATTGAGGACCGGGGATGGGGTCATAGGACACCAAAGAATCGAGATTGTGCCTGCCAGCCTTAACGATATCAGGCTATGTCCCGCTTAAACTCTGATTCTTACCAGGTAACTCCTGGGCTCCATGGGGCCACAACCAGGCAGTATTTTGTTCCTTTGGCCAATGGGGCGATCGGGGAAAAATGGCTTGATCTGGCATTTACGAGAAAAATTTTTATTTTTTAATGATTTATTTTTTCCTATTAAAATCTTTTTTTTACCTTTGGAAACCAACTGCAATCTGAGAAACCATCTTGTTTTTTTAAAGAAATATTATTAATCTGAAATTCAAGGGAAGTTAATCAATGCCAATAATTATCTCGCATTATTAATCCCCCTTTATCTATCTGGTTGAGTTGGATTTAGCTGATAGTTTATCACCAAAATAACAAGCAAAATCAAATCCAAGCTTAAACCCAAAATCTTACTTCGTAATTATTCGCTATGACTACTACCCAATTAGGATTACAGGAACAAAGCCTGTGGTCACGGTTCTGTTGTTGGATTACTAGCACTTCTAATCGCCTTTACATCGGCTGGTTTGGGGTGTTGATGATCCCCACTTTGTTAACCGCTACCACCTGTTTTATTATCGCTTTCATCGCCGCTCCCCCGGTGGATATTGATGGCATTCGGGAGCCCATTGCTGGTTCTTTACTGTACGGTAACAATATCATCACTGCCGCCGTAGTGCCCAGTTCCAATGCCATTGGCTTGCACTTTTACCCCATTTGGGAAGCCCATAGCCTCGATGAATGGCTTTACAATGGTGGCCCTTACCAATTGATTGTTTTTCACTTTTTAATTGGGATTTTTTGTTATCTCGGTCGTCAATGGGAATTGTCTTACCGTCTAGGAATGCGTCCTTGGATCTGTGTTGCCTATAGCGCCCCCGTCGCCGCTGCCACTGCTACTTTGTTAATCTATTCCATTGGTCAAGGCTCTTTCTCCGATGGTTTACCCCTAGGCATCAGTGGTACTTTTAACTTCATGTTGGTGCTGCAAGCGGAACATAACGTATTGATGCATCCTTTCCACATGTTAGGGGTAGCTGGGGTGTTTGGTGGGGCTTTGTTTGCCGCTATGCACGGTTCCTTGGTTACTTCTTCCTTAATTCGAGAAACTACAGAAGTTGAATCCCAAAATCAAGGTTACAAATTTGGTCAAGAGGAAGAAACCTACAACATCGTTGCTGCCCACGGTTACTTTGGTCGCTTAATTTTCCAATATGCTTCCTTTAACAATAGTCGGGCTCTCCACTTCTTTCTGGGAGCTTGGCCAGTGGTAGGCATCTGGTTTGCCGCTTTGGCAGTTTGTTGTTTCGCTTTCAACCTCAACGGTTTTAACTTCAACCAATCCATTCTGGATGCCCAAGGCCGTCCCGTGAGCACCTGGGCCGATGTGATTAACCGTGCCAACATTGGTTTTGAGGTGATGCACGAACGCAACGTTCACAATTTCCCCTTGGATTTAGCTTCCGGTGATGCCCAAATGGTGGCCCTGAACGCCCCCGCCATTGAAGGCTAGTGCCATTGCCATAACTGCTTTCGGTTAGACTTCGTTTCATTTGGTTAATCAAGGGCACTCTCGCAATGGGGTGCCTTTTATGGTCCAAGGTTAAAGTTAAGCCAGTAAAGTTTAAGTCTATTTCTAGGGTGAAATGTAATGAATCAATTTAGGGACTGGGGTTTTTCCACTGATTGGTGGCAAGGCAAAAAAGGGGAATATTGGGTACTTGGGCAAACAATTCTCTCCGTTGGATTTGTACTGTTACCGGTTTATACTCCTACTAATTTACAGTTACTAGCTGAACAAAATCAGTGGATTGCCTGGGCTGGTACTCTGTTTTTTGGCATGATTGCGGCAGTTTTGCTGATTGGGGGGGGTCTGCATTTAGGGGAAAATCTGACTCCCTTGCCCCATCCTAAAAAGGATAGTCAATTGGTCACCACTGGTATTTACAGCATGGTCCGTCATCCCCTCTACGGCGGCGTGGTTTTTCTGGCGATCGCCTATGGCTTTTGGCAATGGAGTTTGACCCATTTAATCGGAGCAGTGGTGTTATTTATATTTTTTAATCTCAAAGCTAATCGGGAAGAAATTTGGCTCCAAGATAAATTTAACGACTATGGCAATTATCGAGACCAGGTGAAAAAGCTGATTCCTTGGCTTTATTAAAGGAATATGAAGAAAAATATGGGAAAAAACTATGTGGGATGAAAGATTTAGCCAGTCAGAATATGTTTACGGTACAGAACCGAATGATTTTTTGGTCAGTGTGGCCAATCAAATTCCCCAGGGAAAAATTCTTTGTTTAGCAGAAGGAGAAGGTCGTAATGCTTGTTTTTTAGCAAGTTTGGGTTATGAAGTGACCGCGGTGGATCAATCTTCGGTCGGTTTAGCCAAAGCAAAACAATTAGCCCAGGAAAAAGGTGTAAAAATTACCACTGTCCAGAGTAATTTAGCCGATTTTGACATTGTCGCGGATGCCTGGGAAGGCATTGTTTCCATTTTTTGCCATTTACCTTCTAGTTTAAGACAACAACTTTATCCCAAAGTTTATCAAGGCTTAAAACCTGGTGGAGTGTTTATTTTAGAAGGTTTTGCTCCAGAACAATTACAATACAACACCGGTGGCCCAAAGGATTTAGATCTATTGCCTAAGTTGGAAACGTTGCAGAGTGAATTGCCGAGTTTGAATTGGCTAATTGCCAACAATTTGGAACGAAATTTAGATGAGGGAGCTTACCATCAAGGGAAAGCCGCCCTAATTCAGCTATTGGGACAAAAGTAAACCACAATCGAATTTAATTATTCCATTTCCATGGCATCAATTGTTTTCCGCTACCTTACTGTTCTCGTTTTTTCTCTTTGCTTAATGGGGTTTTTTTCCCCGCCGACCCTGGCGGCAGGTTCTCCTCCCTTGCTGAATTCAGAGCTCAATCCCCAGACTCAAACAATGGATTTGGCGATCGATAGCTTTTTAGATTCTATCCCTGCCAATTATTATGCTATTCGTACACCGGCAGCCCTGAAAAAACGATTAGATGATGCAAAAACTACCTTAGTGGATGTGAGGGAAGTTAAGGAATATCAAGCTGGACATATTCCCGGAGCAATCAATATTCCCTTGCGGACTTTAAGCCATAATCTGGCACAGATTCCCCCAGACAGAAAGGTTATTTTTTACTGTTCCACTGGCTACCGTTCCGCCATGGCGATGATGGCTTTAAACCTTTTAGGCTACGAAAATGTTCTGGCATTTTCTCCTAGTTTTACTGGCTGGCAAGCGGCAGGGGAAGCAATTGCCAAAGCTTGATTAATGAATCCGACGAAATCTTCCTTTGTGCATAGTTAAATTACCCCCTTAACAAAAATTTATTGTTATAATAAAAAAAGTAAAGACAAGAAGAATAGTTTCAATATTTTATCCTTTACTTAATTGCGTAAGGATTTCAATTAATCTTAGGAAGAAATTTTTCCATCCCCCATACGGAGATTATAATCATGGCTACTAACATGGGTTCCATTGATCGTTTGATTCGCTTAGTTATTGCTTCAGCTCTGCTCTATCTTGGTCTTTTTTTCTACTCCGGCACTAGCCTGGGACTTGGACTTACTGCCGGAGGCGGATTGATGCTATTTTCCGCTACTTTTGGCTTTTGTGGGCTGTATAAATTGCTCGGCATTAGCACCAAATAGATCCGTATTTTGACTGTTACTGCTCACATTGTTTTGTTCTTTTCTCACCCTATTTAGCACTAATTTAATCATGGATAACACACAGGCGATCGCCCCCCCTTCCTATTCCCGTCGTCAATTACTCAACTTTTTAGCTGGCACCACCGTTGCTGTCACCGCCAGTGCAGGAGCCTACGCCATGGGGAAATTCTTTGTGCCCCCGGCTGAAAAAGGTGGAGCCGGAGGAGGCATTATTGCCAAGGATGTTTTGGGTAACCCCATCCCTGCTTCCCAAATTTTGGCGGAAGCTCCCGGCACCAGGGCTTTAGTGGCTGGTTTGGCTGGTGATCCCACCTATTTGATTGTTAAAGAGGACGGTAGCCTCGACAGTATCGGCATTGTTGATAGTTGTACCCACCTGGGTTGTACTTTTCCCTGGAATGGCAATGATCAAGAATTTCAATGTCCCTGCCATGGTTCCCGCTACCATCCCGACGGCTCTGTGGCCCGGGGGCCCGCTCCTTTGCCCTTGAAAATAGTGCAGGTGGCCGTGGTAGATGATCAAATTTTCATTTCCCCTTGGACAGACCTGGATCCCCGCACGGGAGAGAAACCCTGGTGGGTTTGATAATTTTCAATTTTTGGCCAACAATCTTCAAAAGCTAAACTATTTTGGTCTTGTTAACTTATGTGGATTAGTGCCACCGTTGCGTATATTCATTACCTCAGTTTTATGGTTGCCTTTGGGGCATTGGTTACGGAGGCCCTGACTTTGAAAAAAGACCCTAATCTGGAGGAGTCCTGGCGATTGGTCATTGCCGATGCCGTTTATGGGCTGTCCGCCACGGCCGTCTTGGTTACGGGAATTTTGCGGGTGATGTATTTTGGCAAAGGCACGGATTATTACCTGAGTCATCATATTTTCTTTGCCAAAGTGGGACTATTCATCGTGGTGGGGTTACTTTCCCTCTATCCCACTTTCTCGTTTTTGATGTGGATTAAAGCCCTACGCGATCGCCAGGCTCCCGTGCTGGAGGAAGGCAAAGTGTCTGTATTGCGGTGGTTGATTCGGGGAGAATTGGTTGGATTGGCCCTAATTCCCTTCACTGCCGCTCTGCTGGCTAGAGGTTTATAACAGTCAAGGGTGAATCATACCTAGGAACTAGGTCAATTAACTCCTGGTCATTGTTAGGGATGCCAATTGGGACCATCCCTGGGCTAGAATATCGCTCAGACTCACACCTCCATAGTTCTAAGCTTGTTTGACTTTGCCCTAACCTGAATAAACCGCCGTTGCTTGGTGGCCTCGCCATGACTGACTACTCCGCCCTTGATAAATCCTCTTTCGCTGCCAGTGAGTCTGACTACATTCAAGCAGAGCTAATGGCCGAGGAGGAAACTGGCCCTAGGGTGAGCTATGACCCAGGGGAGTCTAGCTTGGCCGCCCTAGAGCCGCCCCTAGAAGCAACAGGAAGTTTTGAGTTTAATTTTATTGACCGCCCAGTCCCCCAAGAAGAGGTACAGGGCACCCATCCTGCGGAAGAAGTTCTTACCCGTTTATTTACCCCTTGGAGTTTGGCGGGGTTGTTGATGTTGGTGGTGGCCAATGGACTGTTAACAATTTATGGTTTGACGGCTCGATCGCCGGGACCGACGATGGCGATCGCCCATTTTGACGGTTTGCCCCCCATTCCTCCTGGCTTACCTCCAGTGGCCGATGCTGGCCCTGGACTCAATCTACAAAAGCTCAGCGAAATGGCTGTGGTACGAGATCCTCAACCTACGGCTCCTTCTGCTCCCCAGGCGATCGCCAGTCAGAATGTGCCAAGTAACCCTCCCGCCGCAATGGTTCCCCAGGCCCAGCCAGTGCCCATGGCCGGCTACAGCCCCTATTTAAATGCTCCTGGTTACACAGCCGCCGTTCCCGGTGCCATTACCCCTCCCCAATCCGTGCCTTCAGGGCAGCCACTGCCCACCATTGCCATTCAACCTATCCGTCAGGCCCCCACCCCTCCTTTACCCCCTCCCCCTCCGCCGCCGATAAATACGGGCATTGGTAATGGGATTGTTTCCCCACCGCCAGTGGCCAGGGCCGATTACGGTAATCAGGTTAGTGCTGCCCCTAGTTCCTCCTCTGCCGGTGGAGCCACTGTGGAGTCGCAAATGTATCAACAGTTGCCCAGTGGATCTGCCCCCAGTGCCGTTGCCAGTAGTCAATCTCCCAATCAAAAAAACTTTCATCAAGTGACAAGAACTTATAATCAGGGAGGAAGCGCTAGTGAGCGGGAAACTAACCCCGCCACCCAACAGTTAGTGCAGGAATTGGAAAGCCTTAACCAGGCTCCCTATTAGGGTTGGCCCTCTTTGTCATGGAACTTTTTAATCGGGTTGGACGGGTGTTGAAATCCCAGTTAACCCATTGGCAACAGCAACAGGAAGCGCCGGAGGATCTCCTCGAACGTCTATTGGGCGAGATGGAGTTGGAGCTGATCGAATTGCGGCGGGCCTTGGCCCAAACCATTGCTACTTTTAAAAGTACGGAACGACAGAGAGATGCTCAGCAGTTAATTGCCCAACGCTGGTACGAAAAGGCTCAGGCTGCCCTGGATAGGGGTAATGAGCAATTGGCTAGGGAGGCCCTTGGGCAAAGACAGTCCTATCAGAGTCATACGGAAGCCCTAGGTAAATCCCTCGGGGAACAACGGGCCCTGGTGGAACAGGTGCGGGGACAATTACAAAAGCTGGAGCGCAAATATCTGGAGCTGAAAAGTCAGAAAAATCTTTACCTCGCCCGCTTAAAATCGGCGATCGCCGCCCAAAAAATTGAAGAGATTGCGGGCAATTTGGACAATGCCAGTGCCAGTAGTTTATTTGAGAGAATTGAAACCAAAATCCTGGAGTTGGAAGCGGAACGGGAATTGCTCAACCCTCCCCCATCCCCGCTAGATAAAAAATTTGAGCAGTGGGAGGAACAACAGGCGGTGGAAGCAACCCTTGCGGCCATGAAAGCTCGACGCTCTCTCCCTCCCCCTTCCTCGTAAAAACCATAATTGCTAACGATAAATTAGCTGTCAAAATGACCAATCTTCCCCACCAATGTGAGCAAATTTTTCTCTTGGACGGTGGCCTGGAAACGGAAATGATCTTCAACCGAGGTTTTGATCTACCTGCCTTTGCTGCCCATACCCTACTGTCCGATCCCCTGGGACGGGAAGCGTTAAAGAACTACTTCCATGGTTTCTTAGATTTGGCCAAAGAAAAGCAATTTGGCTTTTTGATCGACGCACCCACTTGGCGGGCTCAACCATTTTTTGCGGAAGAGTTGGGGGTGAGCCTGGAAGAAATTCGGCAGGCTAATTTTCGAGCGGTGGAATTTGCCAGGGCACTAAAACAGGCTTATGTTAACGAGATCCAGCCCTTGCTAATTAATGGTTTGATTGGTCCCTGTGGAGATGCCTATGGTGGCGAACATTTCAGCAATGCGGAGGCAGCCCAAGTCTATCACCGGCAACAAATTAGCTGGTTAGCGGAGGCCGGAGTCGATCTATTGGGAGCATTTACCCTGACTAGCGTTAATGAGGCGATCGGTATTGTCCGGGCTAGCCAAGAATTTTCCTTACCCGTCTCCATTTCTTTCACAGTGGAAACGGACGGTCGCTTGCCTACGGGGACGGCCCTGTCGGAGGCGATCGCCATTGTTGATGAAGCTACCAATCAGGGAGCGGCATACTTTATGGTTAATTGCGCCCATCCCGACCACTTCCGTGCCGTAATCAGAGAAGAAGCTTGGCTGAGTCGCTTGGGGGGTTTTCGCTGTAACCCTTCCCGTCGTAGTCATGCCCAGTTAGATCAAGCAAATTTTCTCGACATTGGTAACCCGGTGGAATTGGCCCACTCCTATTGGACGCTGAAACAAAAAGTCCCTTCAGCCAATGTTTTTGGGGCCTGTTGTGGTTCTGACCTCCGGCATATCAGAGAAATTGCCAAGGTCTTTGACGAAAAAATCTCGAAGATTTAAAAAACGTCTAGAACTGTCTGCGGGCAAAAATCAGATTTGCCAGGGTCAGCATCAGCACGATGTAGAGAATGCCATAGAGAAGGTTCGCCCAAAGTTCACCGCTGGCGGGCAGAATTCCATACACCGCCTCATTTTTCAGGTTAAATCTCTCCAGGTTAGGCAATACCAGGTAGAGATATTTGGTCAGGGTTTCGATGTTGGCATTTTTGGTAATTTCCCCCAATTTAAGCAAATCACGACTGATATGCCCCATAAAATACACCCCAAAACTGAGCAGGGTGGCCAAAATTGAACTGGTGAATACCCCAAATAAAATGGCGATCGCCGTGAGAACTGCTAATTCTAATAACAGAAAAGCTTGGGAAATGAGAATGGCAGTGGGGGAAAAGGGGATTTTGGCCCAGGCCAACATGACCAAGTAAATGCTGGTCATAATCACCAACATGGCAGTCAGCACCCCCGATAATCCCAGATGTTTGCCGATAATAAACTCACTGCGGCTGAGGGGCTTGGGAATGAGCACCAACACCGTGCGCTTATCAATTTCTTTGTTAATCAAACCTGTACCGACAAAAATCGCCACGATCGCCCCCAACAGGGAAGTGGCCGCTAAACCGAGGTCGAGGAAAATTTTGCCATCCGCCCCAACGGAAATTTCTGGCAGGATCCGCAGGGCTAAGGCCATTAAAATGGCGAAAAATCCGATCACATAAAGAATTCGGTCCCGAATAACTTCCCGAAAACCATTGGCGGCGATCGCCCAAATTCTGAAAATATTGACCATAATTTTTCAGTCAATCCACTTAAATCGCAATGATCCTAACGATCAATTAAATAATAAAAAACCCACCGAGCTCGAACAAGATGGGTCATGGCAAAACTTCTATTCTCAAAGCGCTGGCATAAACCAGACCTATTCCGCCGCTGGGACGCCATCCAATAAACCATGGCGATCGAGCACTGCCTGTAACTGAGACTCCTCATCCTGGGAAAGGGAAGTTCTCAGCACTTTACCGCCGTATTTGCTCACATCGGCCAAAACCTTATCGGGGGTAACTTTTTTGACTAGGACAAATAGGGCCGAACTACCGGGGCACATGGTTTCCCCCAGTTCCCGCATAAAATTGTCATCTACACCAATGTCACTGAGGGCACCGGCCAAGGCACCACTGGCAGCTCCCACCGCAGCTCCCAACAGGGGATTGAAAAATAAAATACCGATCAATAAACCCCAAAAGCCGCCACTAACGGCGCCGGAACTGGTGAGATTAATGGCTTGCTTGAGCTTGACTTTGCCCTTTTCGTCTTTGACCACAACGGCGGCATCTTCCATTTCGATCAAATGCTCTACTTGTAGCTTGGCCAGGGCAAGGCGTACTTCCTCTGCCTTGTATTCATCATCGTAGCCGATAACAATTAAGTCACTCATAAAACTTTACTGAAAATAATTGGTGATTACTAGGCTCCATGGTAGCAGTTGGGTTCAATCTTGAAAGTTGGGGTAACCGTCAATACAACATTGGCTCCATGGCTGGTCAATCCATTACAATTTGGGTTATTCGGTGACGCCCCAACCTCCACACCTCCGTTAGATCCCATCTGGATAAAACTAATAAACTCTATTACCCATGATTAAAGCCTACGCTGCCCTGGAAGCCAACGGAAAACTCCAACCCTTTGAATACGACCCCGGTGCCCTGGGTGCTAATGAGGTGGAGATTGAGGTGCAGTATTGTGGGGTGTGCCACAGTGATTTGTCCATGATTAATAACGAATGGGGCATTTCCAATTACCCCCTAGTGCCGGGTCATGAGGTGGTGGGTACTGTGGCCGCCATGGGCGAAGGGGTGAACCATGTTGAGGTGGGGGATTTAGTGGGGCTGGGTTGGCATTCGGGCTACTGCATGACCTGCCATAGTTGTTTATCTGGCTACCACAACCTTTGTGCCACGGCGGAATCGACCATTGTGGGCCACTACGGTGGCTTTGGCGATCGGGTTCGGGCCAAGGGAGTCAGCGTGGTGAAATTACCTAAAGGCATTGACCTAGCCAGTGCCGGGCCCCTTTTCTGTGGAGGAATTACCGTTTTCAGTCCTATGGTGGAACTGAGTTTAAAGCCCACTGCAAAAGTGGCAGTGATCGGCATTGGGGGCTTGGGCCATTTAGCGGTGCAATTTCTCCGGGCCTGGGGCTGTGAAGTGACTGCCTTTACCTCCAGTGCCAGGAAGCAAACGGAAGTGTTGGAATTGGGCGCTCACCACATACTAGATTCCACCAATCCAGAGGCGATCGCCAGTGCGGAAGGCAAATTTGACTATATTATCTCCACTGTGAACCTGAAGCTTGACTGGAACTTATACATCAGCACCCTGGCGCCCCAGGGACATTTCCACTTTGTTGGGGTGGTGTTGGAGCCTTTGGATCTAAATCTTTTTCCCCTTTTGATGGGACAACGCTCCGTTTCTGCCTCCCCAGTGGGTAGTCCCGCCACCATTGCCACCATGTTGGACTTTGCTGTGCGCCATGACATTAAACCCGTGGTGGAACAATTTAGCTTTGATCAGATCAACGAGGCGATCGCCCATCTAGAAAGCGGCAAAGCCCATTATCGGGTAGTGCTCAGCCATAGTAAAAATTAGCTCTGCAAAGGTTGCTTCTGGGTCCGTGGAATGGTCAAACGGAGTCGATCTCAGTTTTGATACGCTCTATCTGGAAAGCTTGACATTCGATGGGGTGTGAGATTCAACGGGCTAGGCAAAACCCCTGACAGATAGCCGAGGCAAAGGATTTCGGCAGTGTTAAAACAAACAATTCTGACCAAGACATTACTGCTAGAATGGCACATTGAACCAGTTCTTCAGGTAAAAGCAGTATGGGTCGCGCCAAGAAAGTCGTTCTCGCCTATTCCGGTGGGGTAGATACATCGGTTTGTATTCCCTATTTGATGCACGAATGGGGCGTTGAGGAAGTTATTACCCTCGCGGCGGATTTGGGCCAGGGGGATGAACTGGGGCCGATCCAGGAAAAAGCCCTGCGGTGTGGTGCGGTAGAATCCTTGGTTATTGACGGCAAGGAAGAATTCGTTAAGGAGTATGCTTTTCGTTCTATCCAGGCCAATGCTCTCTACGAAAACCGTTATCCCCTCTCCACAGCCCTAGCCCGGCCCTTAATTGCCAAAATGCTGGTGGAAGCGGCGGAAAAATACGGTGCCGATGCGGTGGCCCATGGTTGTACTGGTAAGGGCAATGACCAAGTGCGGTTCGATATCAGCATTATGGCCCTAAACCCCAATTTGAAGGTGTTGGCCCCAGCCCGGGAATGGAAAATGAGCCGGGAAGAAACCATCGCCTATGGGGAACGGTATGGCGTAGAATCCCCCGTGAAAAAGTCTTCCCCCTACAGCATTGACCGCAACATTCTCGGCCGTAGCATTGAAGCGGGGCCTCTGGAAGACCCCATGACCGAGCCCACGGAAGAAATTTATCTGATGACCAAGGCGATCGCCGACACCCCAGATGAACCGGAATATGTGGACATCGGCTTTGAAAAAGGTATTCCCGTTAGTTTGAATGGGGTGATGCTAGACCCCGTTACCCTGGTGGAACGCCTGAACGAAATTGCGGGGAACCACGGGGTAGGCCGTTTGGATATGGTGGAGAACCGGGTGGTGGGGATTAAATCCCGCGAGATTTACGAAGCTCCGGCTTTGCTAGTTTTAATTGATGCCCACCGGGATCTGGAAAGTTTGACCCAAACCGCCGATGTTACCCACTATAAAAACACCGTCGAAGAAATTTATAGTCAGTTAATTTACCGGGGATTATGGTACAGCCCCCTCAAAGAAGCCCTGGATGCTTTTATTGTCAAAACCCAGGAACGGGTTACGGGCATGGTGCGGGTGAAATTCTTCAAGGGCAATGCCAACGTTGCCGGTCGTAAATCCGATTACTCCATCTATGATGCGGAATTGGCCACCTACGGCATGGAAGACCAATTCGACCATAAGGCGGCGGAAGGCTTTATCTATATTTGGGGCTTACCCACCAAAGTTTGGGCCCAGAAAATGCGCGGTTAAGTCCTCACTGCCCTAGTTTTTCCTCCATTACTCGGAAATTCTAGTTCTTTGAACAATTGCCAACTAGTTAGACCCCGATCGCCAGGGATATGAACTTTGGACTGTCGGGGTTTTTGCTGTGGCTAATATGGTGCAGAAGCTCGGGACTGTGGAACAAATTACGGTTAAAATTTGGACTGTTGCTTTTTCTTTCTTCCCCATGCTGAGACTGATTACCGACTGTGATGGCCCGATTATGGATGTTTCTGATCGGTACTATCAGGTCTATCAGTACTGTCTTGAGCAGGTTAAATTGCCTGGACAAGATCTTAATGTATTGAGTAAAGCAGAATTTTGGCAAAGGAAACGGAGTAAGGTGCCCAAGGCACAGATTGGTCTGGACTCTGGCTTAACTAAGGAGCAAACGGAAGAATTTGTCGCTATCCGCAATCGCACCGTCCATAGCCAGCCCTATTTACCCTATGACCAGCCCCTGGCTGGAGTGGAGGAAATATTACAGGACATCAAAGACCGAGGCATTGATCTGGTGCTAATGACCATGCGGCGGGAAAGTGAACTGCAAGAAGCCCTAGACCGCAATCACTTTAACCATTTTTTTCCCATTGATCGCCGTTATTGTTTGGCTAATGATTATGTCAAAACCGGCGACACTAACGATAAACCCCGGTTGATGGAACGGGCCCTAGCGGAATTACCTCCGGCGGATAGTGTGTGGATGGTGGGGGACACCGAAGCGGATATTTTGGCGGCCCAGCGGGGCAATCTGCCGGCGATCGCTGTTTTGTCTGGCATTCGTAACCGGGAACAATTGGAACGTTATCAACCGGATTTTATTGTGGACAATTTAGCCGAAGCAGTGAATTTGTTTTACCAACACCATGGGGTTGAATAGGGATTAGTAGCAGTTGAATAAGTTTTGTGCCAACCCCTAGAAATCCAGTTCGCAAATCGTCCATACTAAATACTAGGGACTAACTAAGGCCCTGGTGGGGAGTGAAAATCAATAACACCAAAGCACCGAGTTGAGATCCTAGGAGCAAAATATGATTACCGTCGCACGAAAAACTACCATAACCTTAGGGCTAATGGCGATCGCCGTTAGTTCAGTGTGGCCAGCCCAAGCCCAAATGATGACCGAAGAAAATCTTAATCCCTTGCCCCAATCGGAAGGCAGTGCGGCGGATTTGGCCGGTATTTTGCCCAAGGATAGTGCCCTTTGGCTGGGAGGCGTGGGGGGAGAAGGGGATATCGATGCCGAGGGAGACTATAGTCCCTACGAAATCCGTTCCGACCAATTTGAAGGACAACTAACGGAAATGGAGGAACAGCAGTTACTAGAAAGCTCCCAACTACGCTTGGGTGTTGGCAGATTCTAGCCATTTTTGCAGTGTAGTTCTCTAATCTGTTTCTCCTTCACTTAATCCGGATACCAAATCGCCTCTACTTGTTTCACCAAATCTTCAGCCCAGGCAGTGGAAGGTTCCGATTCAACATCAGGGTTTAACAAAGTCACATGGCCCAGCTTCCGACCGGGACGACAGTCTCCTTTGCCGTACCAATGGACGTGGCTATGGGGCAGAGCGGCTAGTTTATCCAACTGTTGCTGATAATCCCCTGTAGATACTTCGTAGCCCAATAAATTCACCATCACCGCTTGGCCGCAACGCAAAGCCGATGAACCCAATGTTTGCCCAGTTACCGCCTGCAGTTGCAGAGCAAATTGGGAAGTGTGGCAAGCATCTAAGCTGAAATGGCCAGAGTTATGGGTGCGGGGGGCCAACTCGTTTACCAGTAACCTTTGCTCCGGGGTAGGGGTTTGGGTAGATGCTGGTAATAGAAAAAACTCGATCGCCAAAATACCCACGTAATCTAAATGGTTGAGAATGCGACGGCAGTAATCCTGGGCCGTGGCGGCAATGGCGGCATCAATGGGGGCAGGGGCCACCACCCAACGACAAACCTGGTCAATTTGCTTGGTTTCCACCACTGGGTAAATTTCCATTTCTCCCCTGGCATTGCGGACACCGATAACGGCCAATTCCCTTTCGTAGGGGACAAAACTCTCCACCATCCAACTACCGGGGGGAGCTTTACTTAAATCTGGTAAATCCGCTGGGGAATTAATAATTTGGGTTCCTTGGCCATCATAGCCATGGCGACGGGCCTTTAACACCCAGGGAAAATCGGGCAATTGGGCGGGCAACGATTCCAAAGCCCAAAAATCCGGTACGGGTAAACCGAGGTTTTGCAAAAAATGGCGTTGTTCCCATTTATCCAACAAAGGAGCGAGGGCATCGAGGCGGGGATGAAAAGTAATTCCTTGTTGGGCTAACTTTTCCAGGCTGGGCAGATCGACAAATTCATTTTCAAAGGTGATCACCCCACAGTGCTCTGCTAACTCCCTAGTTCCTTCCCCATCGGCGATCGCCGTCAATACCACTTTGTCCGCCAATGCCACGGCCGGATCACTTTCCCCAGGGGTTTGCACTGCAAGTTTTAATCCCAATCGGGGGGCTTCCTGGGCCATCATCCAGGCCAACTGTCCACCACCAATTACCCCCACTGTGGTTAATTTTGTTTCCATTGAGCTACAGACTACCGCCTAATCAATGGCGAAGTTTACAAGTTTACGTTTACGTCCGAAATTTCGCCGAACATCCTAGGAACAACCTAAGGATTCCCTCGTACTGATGCCAGTTTTGGGATTCACCCCATCCGCCACTTTACAAAGAGCTGCTATCTGTTCCGTGTCCAACACAGCGAGACTAAAATCAGCCCCTTGGATTTTGGCATTTTTAAAAGAAGTCCGGAGCATAATCGCTTCGGCTAAAATGGCGTTTTCCAAATTAGCCCCATTGAAACTGGTCAAATAGGTCAAACCATTGGTCAAATCCACCCCCTTCAAGTTGGCATCGGTGAGGTTAGCGCCATTAAACACTGATCCCCGCAAATCCATTGCTTCAAAAATGCTGCTGGTCAAATCCACATTGGTGAACTGGGCGGTGAGCAGGTCTTGGTCCCGAAAATCCGTTTCCGCCAACACCATATTTTCGAAAGCTGAAGCTCCCCCGGTTACGGAAGAAGAACTAGCGGCGATCGCCGGGGCAGACCAAATCAAACAAGCCACGGTGAGCACAACAAGGAAGGACTGACGAAACACTTTCAGCATTGGGGAAGCGATGACCTGAATTCAATGTGGCATAGACACCAACTAGATTATCAGTAATCAAGGCGCGGGCATACCCCCAATGGCAGGGAGAGGTTATGTTCCACTGATTTCCTCGGCGGCAAGAATTGGTAATCGACTCCGGAAGTAACTCATTCAACCAAAGATTTGTCCGGGTAAATTAAGTCTGACCTTGCTATGATCAGGGATGTCTTTTATCTTCTTTCATTAAATATGTACTATTTGCCCCAGCCTCCCTATTTTTTAATTGCGGTAGGGCTTTTTGTTGGGATTACCTGTGGCGCGGCCTTTGAAGCCACCTTAAAACAGAAAGTGAAGCTTTGGTTAAATACCCCCGCCAGCACACTAGCCGACCTGGATTTACAACTACCTTTCATGGGTATTTGTGTAGGGGTTTGTGTATTCCTAGCTTCTGGAGTGCAAATTTTTTTGGGTAATGGTTGGATTTCCTACGCCATTTCTTTGCCCATTACCGTTTTTATTGCAGCATTGGTGTGGCGACAATTAGATAGCTTACTAAAACAATTAAAAAGCGGTGGATCTGCGGCCATTGATTTAGATATTTTCTAGCTAGTGAGAAGGTTTGCCACAATTTTGTTATGGATGTTATGGATTTACCTGTTCTCGGCTCCACCCTATTTTTTACTATTTTTTCCCTAATTGGCTTGATATTTTTCATTCGTTCTTCAGTTAAAGACCGGACCCAAAGAATCCGGGCTTGGATCGATAACCCCGAAGCGGGCATATTGGATGAAATCAAAACCTATTTCAATAACCGAGCCTACCGCATTACCAACATTGACCCAGTCCAACAGGCAATCACCTTTGAAGGTAATGTACAAGCTAGCCCCTTTCTGGCAGTATTTTTGAGTCTGTTAGCTGCCCTAGGACTGCTCTGTTTAGCCTTGGTGTTAGCGGTATTTTGGCCCCAACGGGGTTTTCTATTTTTCTTCCTACTGTGGTTAGCGCCCTTAGCGGGAACTTTCTATTGGCAAAAAGCGGCCAGGGTAGAAGCAATTACATTGGAAGTGGGAGATCCGGATCAACCTTCCCATCCAGGACAATATCCCCTAACTATCACCGCCCATCGGGACGAGTTGCGGGAACTGCAAGCTCAATTTCCTTTGGATTGGCAAGGGGGAAGTTCCCATTAATATCAGCGATATTTAGCGATATTTTGGGAGATTTTTCCAATATTACCTGGTTATTCTTTCAATATTTGTTCCATTAACGTTGCTTGCTAACAACTAAATTTCAAATCCATGGGCTTAGCCGTTGACAGTAATTTAATTGGTAAAATTTTGGCCCCTGCCCTGAGGCTCTGGCTCCGCTCCCAGGTGGAAACAGTGGAGAGTTTGGAACTGGAAATTGATGGCAAAGACCGACAAATTTTACGGGGCTATGTGCCTAGGGTTGCCCTTAGTAGTGACAGGGCCATTTACCAAGGTCTACAACTAGGACGGGTGTTACTGCGGGGAGAAAATATCCGCATTAACATTGGCCAGGTAATCAAAGGCAAACCCCTAAAACTATTGGAGCCAATTCGGGTTAGCGGAGAGTTACAAATTTCCCAAAGCCATCTGCAAGCATCCCTAGCTTCTAATTTACTTGCCAGTGCTTTTGAGGAACTATTAGTAGCTTTGTTGGCAGAACAGGGAGTGGAAAATCCCCAGGGCAAGTTGAAGAATTACACTTTCCATTGGCAGGCGATCGCCTTAGAGCATCAATCTTTTCAGCTCAAAGGTGAAGTGCAAGACCCCCAGGGTCAAAGCCATGAGCTTTTGGTGCAGGCCCGTCTACAGTTGGCCAGCTCCAAAACCCTACATCTAGAAGACATTACCCTACTAGGATTACCGGCGATCGCCAACCGAAAGTTAGAGCGTTTGACCGTTGACCTAGGGGAAGACGTGGACCTTGAATCCCTCGATCTAAACAATGGCGAGCTTTTCTGCCTTGGGCGGGTATTAGTCCGCCCTTGAACCTTGGCAATCCGTCGGTAAAGTTGTCATTTACCCCCTAAATTCCCCAACATTTGGTGATTTGTATTTAGTTTCTCCAAACTTAGGGAACCAAGGGGCGTTCAAACAATTTATTAAACGTTGGAATAAACGCTGTTTCTCAAGATAGTGTAACCCTTGATTAACTCTTGAATACCCCGTCCCAAAGACCAGTCGGGAGTAAAGCCAGTGCTCAAAATTCTTTGGTTAGAAACAATGTAATCCCGCTTATCCGGATCCTCCCCGATGGGCGCTTCTAGATACACAAAATTGGGCAGATATTTACGGATTTCTGCACAAAGTTCCAGTTTGGATAAATTAGCATCCTCTAAGCCAACGTTATAGGGCTTACCCTTCATGGATTCAAAATTTTCCAAGCCATGGAGAAACACCTTGGCCACATCCCGGATATGAATATAATTGCGTTTAAAATGACCTTCAAAAATAACCACCGCCCGGTCATAAAAAGCACGGTAGACAAAGTCATTGACCAACAAATCCACCCGCATCCGGGGAGCCATACCAAATACTGTCGCCAGGCGAAAAGTCATACTGTTATCCCGGGCTAACACCGCTTTTTCCGCTTCCACCTTAGTTACTCCATAGAGGGAAATGGGTCGCAGGGGACTTTCTTCGGTACAAAATTTACCCTTTTCCCCAATGCCATAGCCACTATTGGTAACTGGCATCAAAATCCGCTGTTGGGGGCTGGCTAGTTGACAGATCATTTCCACCGCCGTCTGGTTAGTGGTTTTAGTGCCAATTTGATCGCGACTGCACAGGGGAGCTCCCACTAGGGCCGCCAGGGGAATTATGACATCGGCGGTTTTTAGCTGTTCTTTAATCAGGTCTTCCTTGCGGCAATCCCCCCGGATAACGTTAAAAGTTTCATACTGACAGCATTCCGCCAAGCTATTTTGCTGGAACATGAAGTTGTCTATCACCGTTACCTGGTATCCCGCCGCCAGCAAAGTGGGGGTCAGGACAGAACCAATGTAGCCACCGCCACCGGTAATCAAAATTTTCATAATCACTCCTCCATGTTCTCTTTAACTATTTTTGAGCAAAAAATATCCGTTCCCAGTAAAGCAAAAAAAGGGCAACTTGCCAGAATTATTGGGGAATGGTGAGAGCATCGTGGCGTTTGACCTCCTCCAGGTATTGCCCGATCGCCTCGGAGGTTTTGCCCATATAACGCACCACCCCCCGGTCTAACCAGATAGTGGTGGGACAGGCATCTTGAATAAAGCCCAGGCTATGGGAAACCACGAGAATCGTCGTATTGTGTCCCCAGAGCTTATCCATTCGGGCTTGGGATTTGTGCTTGAAACTTTCATCCCCCACAGATAAAACTTCATCCAAAATTAGAATATCCGGTTCCACATCGGTGGCAATGGCAAAACCCAACCGGGCTGACATCCCCGAAGAAAGGGACTTCACCGGCATATCCCCCAACGTTTGTAACTCAGCAAAATCCAGGATAGAATCCACCCGCTCCAACATTTCCTGGCGGGAAAATCCCAACATCACACCGTAGAGAATAATATTATCCCGCACACACAAATCCGGGTCAAAGCCAGCCCCCAGCTCGATCAATGGTGCTATTTCCCCCCTCACCCGCAAACTCCCAGCAGAGGGTTCCAAAATACCGCAAATTACCTTGAGCAGGGTGGATTTCCCCGAACCATTGGAACCAATAATGCCAACTTTCTCCCCCGTCACCACCGTAAAATCTATATTGTCTAGGATTAGCTTACGGGAGGGCTTACGATACTTACCCTCAATGAAAGATAGTACGGTGCGCTTCAGGTCGTAGGAAAATTCCTCCTGGGTTCGACGGTACAAAGAAACTTTATCAAGACGAATAACTTCAGACATCTAAAATTAGCTTTACAACAGATCCATGAAATTCTTTTGCCAGGAGCGAAAGCACAACCAACCCAGGGCCAATAAAATTAAACCATTTAATAGTCCATGAACAATCAAACCAGACTCGGGCAAATCCCCCGACAGGGAAATTTGACGAATACTGTCAATGATCGGTAACAGGGGGTTGATGACCAAAAAGCGGCGCACTTGTTCCGGCACAATTTCGGATGGATAGAAAATGGGAGAACCGATCCAGAGCATGAAGGTTACTAGCTCATAGAAGTAGGGCAAATCCCGGAAAAATACGTAAAGGGCACTGACAAAAAAGCCTACCCCGGTGCACACTAGGCTCAGAGCCAACAAAGGAAAGAAAAGAGAAATGGCGTTAACAAACCACCAACCAGATTCCCAAGACTTATAAATGGTGACGATCGCCAATAGGGGTAATGGCCCCACCACAAATTGGAACACGTTGGCGACGATCATGGAGAGGGGAAAGACACTGATGGGGAGCTTGATTTTATTCATGAGTCCCCCGCTGGCCACCACACTCGATAAAGCTTGGCTAGTGGAAGCAGAAAAAAAGTTAATCACTAACAGCCCCGTAAAGGCCGCCAGCACATAGTTCAGGGCAGACCCATAGAAGGAGGCAAAGGCCGCTCCGAAAATAGCCGCATAAATCCCTGTCATAATCAAAGGGTTTAGCAACGACCAGTAAACCCCCAAAAAGGAACCCCGGTAACGGCCTTTCAGGTTGCGCTCCACTAATATCTGTAAAAGTTCCAAGTAGCGCTGAATCGGGGACCAGTTCACCCTTGTCGGTAGCGAAAGAGCCATAAAAAATTCTAAAAGATTGCGGGGCGGCGCCGAGCTAAACAAGAATTGTATAGAGTTGTGTGACCTTTGTCGAGATGACAAGAACAAGAAAACTATGTAAGAGGGACTTTAGTAGTCCACCTAAATTACTCTTGGTTGATCAAGACTGCCCAAAGAAACTGGGTTAGAATAGGTCGGTTCACAATTTTCCTTACTGCCCAAATTCCATGGTTGTCAGCACCGTTAATCCCACAGCGCCCATGCCTGTGACCCCCATTTTTAACCCCACTGGCAACGATTCCGTCGAGAACCGCACCATTTGGTTTGGCAACACTACCAACTTGATGCAGTTGAATGATGTCCGCTACAACTGGGCAGTGGGATTGTATCAACAAATGCGGGAGAACTTTTGGATTCCCCAGCGCTTAGACATTACCCAGGATGTCACCGATTACTGGAATTTAACCAACGAAGAGCGTTATGCCTTTGATGGTATTTTGTCCTATTTAACCTTTCTTGATTCTGTTCAAACCTGTAACATTCCCCATTTAAAAAGTAGCGTTACCGCGCCGGAAATTAGCCTGTGTATGGCGGAGCAAATTTCCCAGGAGGGTATGCATAACCAAAGCTACCAGTACATGATCGAGACGATTATTCCCACGGAAAAGCGGGATAAGGTGTACGAATTTTGGCGCACAGACCGGGTGTTAAAGGAACGGTGCGAGTACATTGCCATGCTCTACCAAAAATATGTCGATCATCCCACCCAGGAGAATTATTTTATTGCCTTGATGGCGGACTATTTGCTGGAAGGATTATATTTTTACAACGGTTTTATTTACTTCTATAACCTTGCTTCTCGTATGTTGATGCCGGGTTCTGCGGACATTTTTAAGATGATCAACCGGGATGAGTTGAGTCACGTGCGGCTATACCAAAAGCTAATTCCCGAAGCCATGCAGGTCTTCACCCACTCCACGGATCAGATTTATGAAATGTTTGATAAGGCGGTGGAGTTTGAATGTCGCTGGACTAACCACATTGTCGGTAATAATATTCTCGGTATTACGGAATCTAGTACGGAACAGTACACTAAGTATCTTGCTAATAGTCGTCTACGGGCGATCGGTTTAGATCCCCTTTACACGGATGCTCGCTACGGGAAAAGTCCCTACACCCACTTGGAGCGTTTTTCCGACACGAAAAAAGAGGCTCACACTAAGGCGAATTTCTTTGAAGCAACGGTGACTAGTTATGTGATGTCTTCTGGGGTATCCGGTTGGGACGAAATTTAGGGCATCACCACTGTCCCTGCTTTCCCGTCAATAATGTCTAAGGCTTGATCAAGTTTGCCGATGCCACACCATTGCCCGGTGGTTTCTACAAAGCGACAGGCCGCTTCTACCTTTGGCCCCATGGAACCCGCTGCAAATCGGTAACGGCGTAGATTTTTCGGGGTGGTTTGCTCAAAACAGTGAGCGTAGTTGGTGCTCCAATTTTCATACACACCATCGACGTCCGTTAGGAGTAGTAAACCTTGGGCTTGGAGATTTTGCGCCAACAGAGCAGCGGCTAGATCTTTGTCAATCACCGCTTCCACCCCTTGCAATCCTCCGGCTTCATTAACCACCACAGGAATGCCACCGCCCCCGGCACAAACCACTAATGCGCCGCTCTTCACCAACAATTGAATGGTGGGTAGCTCAATAATCCTTTTGGGTTCTGGAGAAGCCACTACCCGGCGGTATCCCTGGCCGTCGGCGGCGATCGCCCAACCCCTTTCCTGGGCCAACTGTTGAGCTTGTTCCAGGGTATAAACCGGGCCAATGGGTTTGGTGGGTTGCAAAAAAGCTGGGTCCTGGCGATCGACCACAATTTGGGTCAATAGGGTGACCACATCCCGCCCAGGTAGTTGATTGCGTAATTCCTGCTCCAACAGGTAACCGATCATGCCTTCCGTTTCTGCCCCTAACACGTCCAAGGGATAGGGCTTACAGGATTTTTCGCACTCCCCCTGTAGGGCCAGTAACCCCACTTGGGGGCCGTTGCCATGGGTGACAACGACGGGATAATGCCGGGCAATTTTGGCGATCGCCAGAGCGGCAATGTGAATGTTAGCTTTCTGAATTTCCGCTTCCGGAGGTTGGCCCCTTTGCAGTAAAGCATTTCCGCCCAAAGCAATGACAATGGGTCTGGTGTTTTGGTTAGGAGAATTCATTGGCTTTGCTCCCTAGCCCCCGACGGGCTAAAAACAAATCCAAAGCTTTACCTAATCCCGGTTCTTTCGCCTCGGCGTAATCATAAAAAACCCGCACCAATGGTTTATTCAATGGGATTAATCGGCCCAGATCACTGGGGGTACCGGATACCACCACGTCAACTTCAGCGGCATTGAGGGTATCCGCTAAAGCTTGTAATTGGGCGGGGAAATAACCCATCGCGGGCAAAATTTTCGTTAAATGGGGAAATTTAGCATAAACAGCGGCAATTTCCGGCACAGTGTAGGGTCGAGGATCAACTATTGTAATGTTCTCAATTTCCTTCACTGCCTGGTAACCAGCACCGTAGTCCATGCCCCCGTGGGTAGTAGTGGGGCCATCCTCCACCACAATCACCCGTTTACCCCGCAGATCTAGGGGAGGTTCCAACCGCAAGGGCGATCGCCCTTGGATAATTTGGGCATCAGGGTTTAACTGGGCAATGGAACTAAGAACCTGGGTGATTTGGGCCACTGTGGCTACATCGGTTTTGGGAATCAGGACAATGTCTGCCATCCTAAGCACCGCTTCCCCTGGATGGTAAAGGCTTTCGTCCCCCGGTCGTAGGGGATCCACAAGGACAATGTGTAAATCCGGTTGCACAAAGGGAAAATCATTATTCCCCCCGTCCCAGAGAATGACATCACTTTCTAAAGAAGCTTTTTCCACAATTAGGCCGTAATCTACCCCGGCATAGACCACATGGCCCGCCAGAATATGGGGTTCGTATTCTTCCCGTTCTTCTACTGTGCAGTCCGCTTGGTCTAAATCTTCCAACTTGGCAAATCGTTGCACCGCCTGTTTTTGCAAATTACCGTAGGGCATGGGATGGCGAATGGCGCAAACCCTCAAACCGAGTTGCCGTAACCGTTGGGACAGCCAGCGACTCACCTGGGATTTACCGCAACCGGTACGCACCGCTGACACTGCGATGACGGGTACTGTGGTTTTAATCATGGTTTGATTTGGCCCCAGTAGGACAAAATCTGCTCCGATCGCCAAACTGCGGGAAGCGAGATGCATGACCTGGTGGTGGGACACATCGCTGTAGGCAAACACAATTTGATCAACCCGATGTTCCCGGCAAAAATTTTCCAACTGCCCTTCTTCAAGGATGGGAATACCGTGGGGATAAAGTTCCCCCGCTAAACTCGGCGGATAACGGCGATCGGCAATGCCCACAATCTGGGTCGCAGTGAAGGCCATCACTTCATACCGGGGATTATCTCGATAAACCTGATTGAAATTGTGAAAATCCCGCCCGGCAGCCCCTAAAATCACCACCCGCCGACGGTTGTCAGTAATTCTGTTTGTAACCATAACCCCTTCCCTCCGGACAATAGGCCACGCCGTCACCACTTCCTACAGGGCAACGTCCGTTCAATCAAATTTTCAACCTTAAACACCAGCTCGAAATATGATTAACCAGGGTATTTTTTCTCTTGCTTTGCATTGATCCCCGGTTGCTTTTCTACCTTTTATCATAAACAGCAACGGGATTATTCCCAGAACCTTTGTTACAATACTTTGCCTGGGAACCTTCTCCCCAATCTTGGTTCGGCCAAAAAATTGCCCATTTTGATGGAGAAAAACCGCTAGGATATGGCAAATTTAAACTTTGATTATTAATCCACTTTTCCTCACTTACTCCCCGAATCATTGCACCATGGCGATCGCCACAATCTTTGCCCAAATCTGGCAGTATTGCAAAAAGCCATTCCTCCACAATCTTGTTCTAGGTTTATTAATCAGTTTGGCGATCGTCCATCCCTTTTCCTTATTCAACCAAGTCCAAGCCCAAAATGCCTTTCCAGAAATCCGTGGAGTTTGGATCACCAATAATGACACCGTTCATTTTTTAGACCAGAACCGCACCACTGAATCCATTAACCTCCTAGCGGATCTAAATTTCAATACCATCTACCCCGTAGTCTGGAACTCCGGTTATGTTCTCTACGAAAGTGAATTTGCTAAAAGGGAAGGCTTACAACCCTTTAGCCCCAGGGGAGATCAAGGTCAGGATGTGTTAGCAGACATTATCGATAAGGCCCATCGGCGCAACATGTTGGTTTTGCCCTGGTTTGAATTTGGCTTTAAGGCTCCCCCGATGTCGGAACTGGTTAAGCGCCATCCCTGGTGGTTTACCCAAAAGCGGGACGGCACTAAAACTTCTGTGAGCGCTGCCGGAGAAGTGATGTGGATGAATCCTTTTCACCCTCAAGTCCAGACTTTTATTACGCAACTAGTCATGGACGCAGTTAATAAATACGATTTGGACGGGGTTCAGTTCGACGATCACACCGCCCTGCCCAACGAATTTGGCTACGACAATTACACCATTTCTTTATATCAACAGGAAACAAAAAAAACTCCCCCCAGCAATCCTAAAGATCCGGCCTGGATTCGCTGGCGAGCCGATAAAATTACCGCATTCATGGTGCAGTTAAATGCCCGCATCAAAGCTGCTAAACCGAACATTCTCGTATCCGTCTCCCCTGCCACCTACAATCTCGCTTACAACACTTTTTTGCAGGATTGGTTGGATTGGATCCGCAAAGGCATTGTTGATGAAGTGATAGTTCAGGTTTATCGTACATCTCTACCCACTTTTACTGAGCCGATCCAGAGGGCGGAGTTTAGGGAATCTAAAACCCTAATTCCCACCGCCGTTGGAATCTTAACCGGATTACCCACTAAGCAAGTGCCCATGCCTTTAGTGAATGATAAGGTCTATGCATCCCGAGCCCAGGGAATGGGAGTTTCCTTTTTTTATTACCAAACCCTCTGGGACATTGCACCGGAAGAAAAAGATGATCGTATTCAATCCTTTCGCCGCCTATTTCCTTTCCCAGCCCCCCGTAGTTTAGTCAGAATTGCCCCGCCTCCCCCAATTACTCCGCCCCCATCTCCCCCTCCCGTTAATAATCCCGCAGCCCCTAACCCTAATCCGGCTCCACCACTCCAAGGCATTCCCATTCCCGTTGAAATGCCCACCAGTTCTGCCCCTAGCAATAATCCTGTTTTGCCGCAGAATGATCCCTTCCCCCCAAATACACCACCACCGACTCCAGTGCCCCAGGAACCAGGCGGTTTTCCACCGGAACCGGTTTTGGACGACTCCATTCCCGTGGATTGGTACTAAATAGTTAATATTTTTTCAACATTATTCAACGGCTTACCCCCTAAACAACTGATTCCCCTTGCCGCTAGCCCACCCTCTGGCAGTTAATGGAACTGGGAAAGATTAGTCCAATAATCATAAATTTGCTTAAAACGGTGGAAAACTTTGCTTTGACCGCCTTCCTTCAGGGGATTTTGGGTGCTTCTAGCATGGCCCTGGGGGCTTTAATTGCTGTGGCTTGGCAACCGGGAAGAAAATTTTTAGCCGCAGTGATGGCCTTTGGTAGTGGCACTTTGATGGCGGCGATCGCCTTGGAAATTGCCAGTGCTGTTTACCGCAGTGGCGGAGTTTTGGTTCTGGTAGGGGGCTTTTTACTGGGGGGAATCCTGTTTATTAGCTTGAGTAAATACATTGATGAACAAGGGGGATTTTTACGTAAGCCCGCCGCTAGCCGTCGCTATGTGGTGGAACATAAAATGCTGGAATCCCATGAGTTGGTAGATTATTTAGCCCACAGTGAAGTGATGAATGCTCTGCCAGAGCAGGAAAGGCATCAACTTGCTGGTCTGCTCACTCCTCACCATGCCTACCCCAGAGAAGTACTTTGTCGGGAAGGGGACCAGGGGGATTATTTTTACTTTATCGGTGGCGGGGAAGCGGATGTGTATAAGGGCACAACCTGGGTTAATCGGCTCACATCGGGCGATATTTTTGGGGAAATGTCTTTACTGACAGGAGAACCCCGGTCCGCTACGGTGGTGGCCGTCACTCCGATGGAACTGTATCAGTTGGATAAGGAAAACTTTGCCAATATTCTCAGTCAATCTCCCCATCTAGCCTTGGCCCTGAGCCGCAAACTCGCCCGCCGTTTACAGTCAGCCACGGACTTTGAGGCAATTGTCCCTCCCGAAGATAAGGTTTCGGTGTTGGAACCACTGGTAGAAGGCGATCGCCAGATGTTGGCCAAATTAGCCCAAAGCTCTGCTCCCATGGCCATCCTGGTGGGCACGCTGTTTGATAACATCCCGGAGGCTATGGTTATCGGCATGAACACCAATGTCACCCCCTGGGGTGGAGCGTTTCTGTTTGCCGTATTTATTTCCAATTTTCCCGAAGCCCTTTCCAGTTCCTTTGGCATGAAACAGGCCGGCATTTCCAACCGAAGAATTTTAACTCTCTGGTTTGGGGCGGTGGTGGCCAGTGGTCTGATCGCCATGGTGGGCTACTCCATTGGCCAAGGTGGCACTCTATTACTGGTGGCGGTGGCCCAGGCGATCGCCGGAGGGGGAATTTTAGCCATGCTAGCCAGCACCATGATGCCGGAAGCCTACGAATTGGGCGGCAGTTCCGTAGCCTATGCCACCATTATTGGTTTTTTAGCCGGGTTTTTGATTTCCGCCTCCCATTTTTGACCATACCCACGTCTAAGAGCCTGTTTGGAAAGTTGAGTTTTGGCTGTTTAATCCCCCCTAGCCCCCCTTAAGAAGGGGGGAACTGTCACAAAAGTACCCCTTTTTAAGCCGGAGCTTTAGTGAGGAGATTTAGGGGGATAAATACCTAGTGTACTTTTCAAACACTTTCTAAAACCGGGAAATTCCCGACCACTTGACATAAGCCACGACCAAAAGCAGAGGCTTTTGGGCAAATGATCGGATTAGCTCCTAAAAATCCCCATCTTCCCCCTGCTCTTCCGCTCCATCCTCTGTTTCCACCGGGAAAACCGCATTAACTAAAGATAATTTTTCCCGCACCTGTTGGTCGATGGTAGCGGCGATTTCAGGATTTTCCTCTAAATATTTCATGGCATTATCCCGACCCTGGGCAATGTTTTCGCCGTTATAGCTATACCAAGCCCCTTTGCGGGTGATGACTTCGCATTTTTCCGCCAGGTCGATGGTGCAACCCATGCGGGAAATGCCCTGGCCAAAAATAATGTCAAATTCAGCGATGCGGAAGGGGGGAGCCACTTTGTTTTTAGCCACTTTCACTTTGGCTCGGATACCGTATTCCCCTTCGGTGCCTTTTTTCAGGGTTTGAATGCGGCGAATATCTAAACGTACGGAGGCGTAGAATTTCAGGGCATTACCTCCGGTGGTCACTTCGGGACTGCCGTAGGTCACACCAATTTTTTGCCGTAACTGGTTGAGGAAAATTACCAAACAACCCGATCGCCCGATATTACCAGCAATTTTCCGCATGGCTTTACTCATCAAGCGAGCTTGGGAACCCACCGAAGTATCCCCCATTTCCCCTTCAATTTCCGCCCGGGGCACTAGGGCCGCCACGGAATCCACCACAATGATATCCACCGCAGTGGAACGCACCAACTGGTCAACAATTTCCAAGGCTGATTCGCCGTTATCTGGTTGGGCCACCAATAAATTATCAATGTCCACCCCCAGGGCTTTGGAATAAACGGGGTCAAGGGCGTGTTCTGCATCGACAAAGGCCGCGACTCCCCCCGCCTGTTGGGTGGCCGCCACCGCATGGAGGGCCAAGGTGGTCTTCCCGGAACTTTCCGGGCCGTAAATTTCCACAATCCGACCCTTGGGCAAACCGCCCCCCAGGGCCAAATCCAAAGTTAGAGCCCCAGTGGAAATGGTTTCAACTCGCATTTGGGTGGCATCTCCCAAGCGCATAATCGCTCCCTTCCCGAAGCTCCGCTCAATCTGGGCTAGGGCGGCGTTGAGGGCTTTTTCACGGTCGGAAATGTTGGTGCTGGCCATGGATGTATGGGGATTGCAGAAGGAGATTCTATCTTAGATGCTCGGGAGAAAATTTTAACTTAATCCTAGGGCCAGGGGCGGTCAAATTGAGCGAATGGATAAAATAGACTAGCTAAAGATCCTAGAACCGAGGTAACGGTGATTGAATTTCGGGAAAGTCTCAAAATGGCCACTAGCATGTTGCTGGCTAATAAGCTTCGTAGCAGTTTGACTATGTTGGGCATTGTCATTGGCAATGCGTCCGTGGTGGCCATGTTGGGCATTGGCCAGGGAGCCCAGGAGTTGGCCACTTCCCAATTGGAAGATTTAGGCCCCAATGTGTTGTTTGTGTTGCCCGGTTCCCAACGCAACCGTCGGGCTAGTTTCAATTTACCGAAAACTTTGGTTTTGAGTGACGCCGAGGCGATCGCCGGTCAAGTGCCTAGTGTGGCCGGGGTAGCCCCCGAAATTAACCGGAGGTTACTGGTGTCCCATCGGAACCTCAACACCAATGCCACCATTGTGGGCACTACCCCCGAATATCCCGCCATCCGTAATTTTTCCGTGGCCCAGGGACGCTTTCTCAACATTTTGGACCTGGAGCGCCATCGCCGGGTGGCCGTGCTGGGCAGTGAAATTGCCGATCGCCTTTATCAAACCCAAACTCCCCTTGGTCAGAATATCCGCATCAACAATATTACGTTTGAAGTCATCGGTGTGATGGAAACTAAGGGGTCTTCCCTGGGCAGTAATCAAGATGAATTTATTTTCATTCCCCTAGACACCATGGTGGCCCAACTGGTGGGGCGGACTTCCCCCTACGGCATTGAATTGAGCTGGATCAATGTGAAGGCTAAGGATGGTGACTCAGTGGGGGCGGCCACTTTCCAAATGGAAAACCTCCTGCGCCTACGGCACAATATCAAAAACGGGGAGGATGATTTTGGCGTTAGTTCTGCCAAACAAATGCTAGATATTGTCAACACTATCACCGGGGGGCTCACCATCCTCCTGGCGGCGATCGCCGGTATTTCCCTGATTGTGGGAGGTATTGGCGTAATGAACATTATGTTGGTGTCCGTAACGGAGCGCACCCAGGAAATTGGCCTGCGTAAAGCCCTCGGAGCCGGGGAACAGGACATTCTCAGTCAGTTTCTTATTGAAGCAGTAATCGTTTCCGCCAGTGGTGGAGTAATTGGCGTCGTCTTGGGCATGGCCATCGTGGCAATCGTGGGTAGTCTTTCCCCCCTGATTACAGTGATTTCCCCTGCCGCCGTGGTGGTTTCCCTCACCATTTCTGGCAGTATTGGTCTATTCTTTGGTGTTGTTCCCGCCCGTCAAGCGGCTAAATTAGACCCCATTGTCGCCCTGCGTAATGCTTAGGAGAACCGATTAGTCGTCTCTGGCTATTGAACTGGTGGGAAAATAATGCTTTGTATTCCTGCGAAAATCCTATCCTAGGCCAAGGAAATACTGCGGGTGCAAGCCCAATTACTAGGCAGAGTGGAGGGCCAACCCATGCGGATTGCTTCAGGACAAATGGTGGTGACGGTTAGCTGACAATCGATCAACTGAAAACCCTCTTTTTCACACTGCTTCAAGCTCTGCTTGAGAATGGAATCATTCTTAAATTCGATGGTGCGATTACATTGCACACAGACTACATGGTGATGGTGATGGGGGGAAGCCTGTTGCAATTCATAGTGCTTGTGCCCCTCCGCCAATTCCAACTCCCGCAGAATGCCCATGCGGGACATCAACTTAACACTGCGATAAACTGTGGAGAGGCTAATCTTTTCCCTTTCTTCTTCCAGACGATGGTGTAACTCCTCGGCACTGAGATGTTCCCCCTCCGGCAAATTTTGAAAAATGGTGAGGATTTTTTCCCGCTGGGGAGTCAGTCGCCAACCACGGGCATTAAGTTCGGCTTTGAGGGAATCGGCGGTGTAGGACATGTTCTATGGGGGCGCTTAGAAGCAGTCTGGGCGATGGGATCCATCATAGTCCCTTGGCTCAGCAGTTGCAATAGTGGAGTCTTATTGAGAATAGATCCTAGAAAAAGTTTTATTTATCTTCCCCCGTCTGAAAATCTGAACCATGCGACCTTCCGCCCTTATTCCCCCCCAGCGTTATTTTGCCTACCTAACGTGGACCGATATTGAAGCTCTGCCGGATAAGGACAAAACCATTATTATTCAGCCCCTGGGTTCCATTGAACAGCATGGTCCCCATTTACCATTGGTGGTGGATGCAGCCATTTCTGAGGGGGTTTTGGGCAAGGCATTGCAAACTTTGGCACCGGAAATTCCGGCCTACGTGCTCCCAACTTTGTACTATGGCAAGTCCAATGAACATATGGGTTTCCCTGGGGTAATCACCCTCAGCGCAGAAACTTTGTTGGTTATTCTCAAGGAAGTGGCGGCGAGCTTGTATCAATCGGGCTTCCGTAAATGGATTTTGCTCAACTCCCACGGTGGCCAGATTCAGGTGTTGGAAATTGCGGCCAGGGATCTGCACCAGATTTATCCAGATTTACAAATTTTCCCCTTTTTTACTTGGCGGATGCCCCATTGTGCGGCGGATTTACTCACTCCCAAAGAGATGACCCACGGTATCCATGCGGGGGATGGGGAAACCAGCTTAATGATGGCCCTCTGGCCTGAACTGGTGCGGGAAGATCGTTTAGTAAAGGAATTTCCCCAGGGCATTCCCGCCGATGATGAACTTTTGAGTATGGAAGGAAGTTTGCCCTTTGCTTGGTTAACCAAAGAAGTGAGTCGCAGTGGGGTGATGGGGGATGCCACCGTAGCCACCAAAGAGAAGGGAGAAGTTTTACTAGATTGTTTGGCAGATGGTTGTCGTCAGGCGATCGAGGCAGTGTACCATTTCCAACCGCCTAGTCTGGACAGGAAAGGGTAAGGGAGACCAACTCCTGGGGGATAATGGGGGATGGAAAAATTACCAAGAGGAGAAGGCAATGGCCCGTTTAGCCCTGCTGAGTGTGTCCGACAAAAGTGGCATTGTGGAACTGGCCCAACGGCTAGTGAATGAATTTCAGTTTGACCTGATCAGTAGTGGTGGTACTGCCAAAACCCTCAAAGAAGCTGGGGTTCCTGTCACCAAGGTGAGTGATTACACCGGGGCACCAGAAATTTTGGGTGGACGGGTCAAAACGTTGCATCCCCGCATCCATGGGGGTATTTTAGCCCGGCGGGATTTGCCCAGTGACCAGGCGGATTTAGAAGCTAACGATATTCGTCCGTTAGATCTGGTCGTGGTTAACCTTTATCCCTTTGAGCAAACCATTGCTAAACCGGGGGTCACCGTTGCTGAAGCAGTGGAACAGATTGATATTGGTGGCCCGGCCATGATTCGAGCCACCGCCAAAAACTTTGCCCATACCACTGTCCTCACCAATCCCAACCAGTACGAAGCCTATCTCCAAGCTCTGCAGGAACAGGGGGAAATACCCTTGGCTTTGCGCCAACAATTCGCTGGGGAAGCCTTTGCCCTCACCAATGCCTATGACCAGGCGATCGCCAATTATTTCAGTGGTTTAAGTGGGGACAGTGCAAACCAATTTGGCCTTAGCGGTACATTGCGGCAACCGTTGCGGTATGGGGAAAATCCCCACCAAAGTGCAGGTTGGTATCAAACTGGGCGGGAAGCCACCGGCTGGGCCAAGGCCGAGAAACTCCAGGGCAAGGAACTGAGCTATAACAATTTGGTGGATTTGGAAGCAGCCCGGCGCATTATCAACGAATTCGATGTCAGGGAACCGGCGGCGGTGATTTTAAAGCACACTAATCCCTGCGGTGTCGCCCTGGCCCCCACATTGGTAGAAGCCTATCAAAAAGCCTTTAATGCTGATGCCACTTCCGCTTTTGGGGGCATTGTCGCCTTGAATCAACCCCTGGATGGACCCACGGCGGCGGCCATGGTCAAAACTTTTTTGGAATGTATTGTGGCCCCGGGCTGTGATGCTGAAGCCCAGGAAATTCTAGCTAAGAAAAACAATTTGCGGGTATTGATTCTCCCCGATCTGGCCACCGGCCCCAGCCAAACCATTAAGGCGATCGCCGGAGGATTTTTAGTACAGTCAGCGGATGATGAACGGGAAGACCCCAGCACTTGGCAGGTGGTGACGGAAAAACAACCCAGTGGGGAGGAGTTGGCGGAACTAGCTTTTGCCTGGAAAGTGTGCAAACACGTTAAATCCAACGCCATCACCATCACCAAAAATAAAACCACCTTGGGGGTGGGAGCAGGACAAATGAATCGAGTCGGCTCGGTGGAAATTGCCCTTAAACAAGCGGGCACAGAAGCCCAGGGAGCTTGCTTGGCCAGTGATGCGTTCTTTCCCTTTGACGATTCTGTCCGCACCGCCGCCGCCGCCGGCATTACCACCATCATCCAACCGGGGGGGTCCATGCGGGACCAGGATTCCATCCAAGCGGCCAACGAATTGGGCTTAGTGATGATTTTCACTGGGGTGCGCCATTTCCTCCACTAGAGGGCAGGGGAAAAGTCCCCTAGCTTCTCAACTTTGAAGTTGGGGGAAACTGACAAACTTTAAAATTCCCTAGTTTTAGCCGCTCGCTGGAGACCCGAATTAATTTTTAGCAAAACTTTTCCAGGGTTGGCCAATGCTAACCTCAATTGTTGGCAGACTGTTTACCCAACCCAGCTTTTTAGGGCCCAACCCAGCACCAAACCCAGACCGCCAAAGCGGATAATTTGCCAAAACACGTCCCCCATTAACCCCCGCCGTAGGCCATCCCAAAACATTTTTTGCAACTGGCGATCGGTCAATAGTTCACTTTCTAGTTCAAGGGACAACGCTTCCAATTCCGAGCGGATGCGGGCCAGTTCCTGCTCCAATTCGGTCTGGGCTTCTCCCTGGAGCCTGGCTTCCACATCAGTACGATATTCTTGGATTTGTTGTTGCTTAGCCCTTTGGGACTGAACTTCGTCGTAACGAGTCTGCAATTTTTGCAAAGACTGGGTCAGGGCAGCCAGAGCCAAGCCGAAATTGCTATCACTATCTCCGTTCGGTGCGACAAAAGTTTCTTCCATAGCAAATTAGGACGGGTCAGAGTTGGGAATAGTCCCTAGGGTTGTACGGAAGCGATGACAGTGCGGTGTCGAGGGCTATTAGGTTGGATGGTCACCCGATCAAAACCAGCGGATAGTAATTCCTGCTCCACATCCAAAGCAAAATATTGGTCCATGAACGGTTCCGTACTTTTGAGCAGGGTCATAATATGGGGTGGCATAGTCAGATAAGCCTGGGAACGGGGATTCATATCCATAAAAGTGAAATGACCGCCCGTTTTCACTAAACGCCGAGCCTCCCGGAAAATTCGCCTGGTGGGTTCCTGGGGCATTTCGTGGAACAGCAAAAAAGCGGAAACTAGGTCAAAAGTCTGGGCTTTTAATCCAGTGGCCTCTGGTAGGGCATGAACCCAATTGATATCGGTTTCCCTTTCTCTGCCATGGTGATGGGCAAGGGCGACGTAATAGGGGGAGAAATCTAGCCCAGTTAATTTTGCTTCTGGGTAGCAGGCTTGCAAGGTAAAGCTACTCAAGCCCACGGTGCAATGTAAGTCCAGGATGGTTTGGGGCGCTTGGGGCAATTGAGCTAACAAAACATCGTGGTAACTACGTCGTAACTCGGCATCCCCTTGGGCCCCTGCTTCTGGGTAAAGGCTCGAATGGACAGCGTTGGCCGCCACTTCAAATTCAAAGGCTGCGTCCCAACACATGTGCCCCTGGTCATAGCCGTGGAAGGAGGCGTTGTAATAATCGGGATAGGTTAACTCTTCATCCACCACCGATCGCCAATGGCTTTGCCAGTCCTGCTGTTGATAATTTTTTACTGTTTCCCGCCAGGGGATCCCCAATCTTTCTGCCCGTTTGATCATCATGGAGCGGGCTTGCCATTTGGCCACGTTCCACAGGGGCTTGACGGCCAATAAACCATTGACGACCTGGCTCATGGCGGTGGGGGCAGGGGTGGCGGTGCTGACAGTCATGGAATGCTTTAATGGGACTAGGGAAAATTGTCGCTGAAAAATCCAAACCTGTCTAGGCATGGGTATCAAGCGGCGATCGCCTGGGGCAATTTCGGTGTTGAACCATGACCGGTAAACAGTTACACCAGTTGATTGTGGATAAATGGGGTTATTCTTTCGATGTGCAATTGCGACGCATCAAAGACCGCATTTTTCTACAGATTATGTGGCGGTACCTAGAACAGGCTTCCTTTCCCCTCTCGGAAGAGGATTATTTCGCTAATCTAGAGGCGATCGCCCAGTATCTCCAGGCCTGGGGAGGGGGGGAGCAGGTGCAACAGTTCATTGCCCAAACCAAAGAAAAACCCCGCCTAGGCAAAGCAGTTAGTATTCCCCTGGAACTTGGGGCCAGGGCCGCAGAATGGTTTATTTGAAAGCTGGACAAGCTAGGAGCATAGGGCATTGCTATGGTTACCCCACTCAAACTACTCAACAATCGCTACAGAATTATTGAAACCCTGGGCAGGGGAGGATTTGGGGAAACTTTTTTGGCCCAGGACACCCACATGCCCTCCGCCCGGAAATGTGTGATCAAGCACCTCAAACCAGTGCTGGAAAATCCAGAAATTCCCTCATGGTTGCGGGAAAGATTCCATCGGGAGGCGGCCACCCTAGAGGAGTTGGGGGAGAACCATCCCCAGATTCCCCAACTGTATGCCTATTTCAGTGAAGGGGAAGATTTTTACCTGGTGCAGGAGTGGATTCCTGGGCTGACCCTCACCCAAGCCCACGCCCAAAAGGGTAATTTTTCCAGTACAGCGGTGGAGGAATTATTGCTGGGGATTTTGCCTGTGTTGGAGTTTATCCATCAACGGCGCATTATCCACCGGGACATTAAGCCCGACAATATTATCCTGCGGGAAGCTGATGGTAAGCCTATTCTGATTGATTTCGGCATCATCAAAGAAACCATGGGCACGTTGGTTAATCCCGATGGCCGTAGTGCCTATTCTGTGGCGTTGGGTACCCCCGGTTACATGGCTTCGGAGCAAGCCGCTGGACGGCCAGTTTTTTCCAGCGATCTGTACAGTTTGGGACTAACGGCTATTTTTTTGCTCACCGGTAAAACCCCCCAATATCTAACCAGTGACAGCCGCACCGGAGAAATCCTTTGGCGACAGGGGGCTCCCCAAGTCAGTCCTACCCTAGCTAAGGTCATAGACCAAGCAGTGCGCTACCATCCCCGGGAAAGATTTAATTCCGCCACTGCCATGGCCCAGACCCTCCAGGGCAATTTCAGCAATGTGCCCATGACCAAAGGCGATCGCCCGGGAAACACCGTTGCTAATGGCAAGACCAAATCTAATCACCAACCTACGGCCCCAACCCTAGTGGTGGGCACTCCCTACAACGCCAACGACACCCAAGCCACCAAGGTTTACACTCAAGAGTTTACCGGATACACCGAAACCCAGGAGGGTTCACCATTGATGAAATGGGTTGTTATGCCCCTTGTCGTACTGCTAGTGATTGGCGGCGGCATGGCGGCGGGATTTTGGGTTACCAGTCAACGGCGCAATAATCCTCCCCCAGCGGTGGAAGAACCCACAGAGGAAACGCCCATTCCCCTGCCCTCCCTGGAGCCTAGACCCAATTTATTTGAAACTCCTAGCCCTATTCCCACTCCAGCAACCCCTAGCCCGGAACCCACCCCCAGCCCCAGTCCCAGCCCGGAAACCACCTCTAGTCCAACAGAGGATACGATCACTCCCATGGAGCCGGAACCCAGTTTGGACGAACCTGCCCCTATTCCTGAACCTAAACCCAGTCCATCCCCCACCATCAGTCCTCAACCATCACCCACTATTTCCATTCCTGTTACCCCAGCCCCTGTACCAAAACCTAGTCCTTCTCCCACCCCCAAGCCCACTGTTCCTCCCCAGATTTCCCCTACTCCCCAGCCCAGCAATACGGTGCCTGTGATCCCACCACCGGAAAATCCCAGTGCCGAGACTGAGCCCAATCTGCCGGCTCCCCCAGTAGGGGAAAAGCCCATCGACCCCGAGCAAAATTAGGGATTTATACTAAGAATAGAAACTTTGGATGAGCTAAAACCTAGCTCCGTATTTATTTGTCCATTTAGTTCTGTCATTAGTTAACCAATATTAAGCCGAGGAGAGGCCCCGTGAAATTATCCAGCAAAAATTTAGATGCCCGTCTCGACACGGTTTACGATGCCATCGTTTTAGGGGGAGGCATGGGGGGTTTGTCCGCCGCCATCTATTTAGCCCGCTATGGACTGAAATGTCTGGTGGTGGAAAAAGGGCGGGGCCGATCCTTCTGGATGCAGGATTTACGCAACTATGTGGGGCTAGATCCCGATACACCGGGGCGGGACATCATCACCCACAGCACCCAACAGGCTCTCCATTGGGGCGCAGATTTGTTGCGGGGTTATGTGGAAGATGTAACCGATGAGGGAGATACCCTTGCCGTGAAGGTGAAAGTGGGTAAGAAAGATAGTCTTTATCCGATTTTTCGGACTAAATATGTCATCGCCGCCACGGGCATTATCGACAATCTACCCCAGTTGGAGGATATGCAAAATGTTTATGACTATGCCGGTTACACTCTGCACGTTTGCATGATTTGTGACGGGTTTGATATGTGGGATCAAAAGGCTGTGTTGATTGCGGGCACCGAAGGACAAATTAATGCTGCCTTTGTTTTGAATTGGTTTACGCCCTACATTACTGTTTTGACCCATGGGCTTTGCACTGTCGGTGATGAAATGAAAGCTAAGTTAGCAGACCACGGTTATCCTCTCCACGAAGCGGCGATCACCAAATTTTTGGGAGAAGACCACAAAATGAGTGGGGTGGAATTGGTAGATGGCACTGTGGTGGAAGCCACAACGGGTTTGATCAACATGGGTTCTGTGTACCATAACCATTACCTCAAGGGCATTGAAGGTTTGGAATGGGACGGGGAAAATTTGGTCACCAATGACATGGCCCAAACCAGCCATCCCCGGATCTTTGCCCTGGGAGATTTGAAAAAAGGTTTAAACCAGGTATCCGTAGCAGTGGCCGATGGCACCCTGGCCGCCACCCAAATTTGGCGCAACATTCGCCGGGCCAGTGAACCCCGCAAATGGATTCATTAGATAAATTATTGGCACATAAAATTAGTGGACTTTCGCCCTAGCCCGCCGGGAAACCAAGTTTGACGGGCTGTCTTTTGACCCTTGAACGTTATTCTGCCTAGGATAGGGGGCATTCTTTTAGCAGAAATTTACTAAATTTCCCCATGTCCACGGAAAACCCCATCGAAACCAAGTCACCGGAAAACAATCAGTCTTTAGACTGCAGCAGCCCGGATCCTTCCCGTAAATGGTACCAAGCCCGCCTATTTTCCTTTGGCATTACTCCAACGGGTTATGTGGCAGTGGGGGTAGCTCCCATGGGGGTAGTGGCCATTGGCATTGTGCCCATGGGGGTGATTTCCGTTGGCATGGTAGGTATGGGGGCGATCGCCGCTGGATTTGTCACCATGGGGATGGTAGCGTTTGGTGAAGTGAATATGTCCTACTTCGGTGGTCACAAAGGAGGCAAGGGCCATGGTGCAATGCCCACCCAGGAAATGCCCATGACCGATAAACCCATGGAAAAACCCATGGAGCACAGCAATCACTAAAGCTAGAATTGGGAAAACTCCTTCACCCCAGTCACCCCAGATTCTATGCTTTCCTCCCTGTTCTCCGGTGGTTTAACCCTCACTCTAGCCCTTGCTCCTGTGGGGGCATTCACAGTCGAACCGACTCAAATTATTCGAGTTAATTCCCCTACTCTGCAAGCCCAGGCGATCGACCTTAACGAAGTACAACAACAATTGGAGCAAAATCCCCAACTTATTCAACAGGCAGAGCAATTACTGAGGGAAAATCCTGACCTGGTGATTAAAACCATGGAGCAGATATTGAGGAATAATCCCACCATCATTCAAGAAATCCAAGCCATGCCGGGGCTAATGAATGAGATGGCCCGTCAGGCGGGTGGCATTGTTGATTATCTACAAAAAAATCCTGAATTGTTTCGCCAATTAGAACAAATGATAGTGGTACCCCAATAGGAAGTTAGTCTTAACGTTTAATTTGCTTGTTGTTCTAATTTACCTAACATAATTAAACTTTCCAAATCTTCTGTTGCTGTGGGCAAGTGTTTGGCGACCATCATTCTAACTTTTTCGAGTTGAGTATCTGTAGCACCTCCAACCATTCGACTGATGTCAGCTAAATCTTGGCTGCGGCTGGCATTTAACTTCATTAAAATCAAATATGGCAAGTCAATAATTGGCAAACCATCAGGAGCGTAATTGGGAAACTTAAGAGCTGTTTCTAACCAAGGTTCATCAACTTCGAGCACA
This sequence comes from Synechocystis sp. IPPAS B-1465, assembly GCF_003015225.1. Lineage (GTDB taxonomy): Bacteria > Cyanobacteriota > Cyanobacteriia > Cyanobacteriales > Microcystaceae > Synechocystis. The sequence goes on from NZ_CP028094.1 coordinate 3,562,279, forward strand.
TCCAATGAAGTTCCATTAGGCAAATTCCACTGACTACCGGGAATTGTTAAATCGCTCACTTTGGTTGCCCCGGCATCTCTTAGATTTTGATAGGCTAGTTGTGCTCTATCAGCTGGAATTATGATGTCGAGGTCTAATGTCATACGTTCCGGCATGTAAAGCCTAGTTGCTACTCCCCCGACTACGGCAAAGGGAACATCTTTGATTAATTGACGAATATCAGTCACGGGTAAATTCCAAGTTCGTTTATTTAAAAAAATGAGGCTACTGCCAGTACCAGGTTTGACCCTTTTTTTAATTAGGGAAAGGAAAATTTGTCTACGTTTTAAATGGGGGTCGGTAAGTAGGGTTGACATAAAATGAGATATTTTTTTGTATATTACTTCAGAATACAATCGAGGAAATCTTAACGATATTCTTGTCCTTGAATGAACTTAACTAACAATTTAGGTGCTAGTCCCCATTGTAAAAGGTTTATCATAGGGGTCTGTTGTTATATTTCTAGCCATGTCCTTCGTCGGTCTCCATATCCACAGCGACTATAGCCTCCTGGATGGGGCTTCCCAATTACCCGCCTTGATTGACCGGGCCATTGAACTGGGTATGCCGGCGATCGCCCTGACGGACCATGGGGTGATGTATGGGGCGGTGGAATTGCTGAAAGTCTGCCGGGGCAAACCGATTAAACCCATCATTGGCAATGAAATGTATGTGATAAATGGTGACATTGAAATTAATAAGCGTCACCGTCGTTTCCACCAGGTAGTTTTAGCGAAGAATAATCAGGGTTACAGAAATTTAGTTAAACTCACCACCATTTCTAACTTGAAAGGTATTCAAGGCAGCGGCATTTTTGCTCGACCTTGTATTAACAAAGAGCTGCTAGAACAATACAAAGAAGGGTTGATAGTTACCAGTGCTTGTCTGGGGGGTGAAGTGCCCCAAGCAATTTTAAAAGGAGATTTAGACCATGCCCGCCAAGTAGCTAAATGGTATAAGAATTTATTTGGCGATGACTACTATTTGGAAATCCAAGACCATGGTTCTGTGGAGGACCGTTTAGTTAATATTAACTTGGTCAAAATTGCCCAGGAATTAGACATTAAAATTGTTGCCACCAACGATTCCCATTTTATCTCCTGCAACGATGTGGAGGCCCATGATGCCCTCCTTTGTATTCAAACGGGTAAGTTAATTACTGAAGAAAAAAGATTGCGCTACAGCGGCACAGAATATCTCAAATCCGCCGAAGAAATGCATTTGCTTTTTCGGGATCATTTGCCGGACGATATCATCGAAACGGCGATCGCCAACACTCTGGAAGTAGCCGATAAAGTTGAAGCCTACAGCATTCTAGGGGAACCCCGCATTCCCCATTATCCCATTCCCCCCAACCATACCCCTGAAACCTATGTGGAAGATATTGCCTGGGATGGTCTGTTAGAAAGGTTGAAATGTCGAGAAAGGGCTGATATTACTCCGGTGTACAAAGAACGGCTGGAATATGAATTAAGAATGTTAGAAAAAATGGGTTTTTGCACCTATTTTCTTGTAGTTTGGGATTACATTAAATATGCCCGAGATCATGGCATTCCCGTAGGACCAGGGCGAGGCTCAGCAGCGGGATCTTTGGTGGCCTATTGCATGAAAATCACCAACATTGATCCAGTACACCATGGACTAATTTTTGAGCGCTTTTTGAACCCAGAACGGAAATCTATGCCCGATGTAGATACGGATTTTTGTATTGATCGCCGGGATGAAATGATTGAGTATGTTACCCAAAAGTATGGGGAAGATAAGGTTGCCCAAATTATTACCTTTAACCGCATGACTTCCAAAGCGGTGCTTAAAGATGTAGCTAGAGTATTAGATATTCCCTATGCAGAATCGGACAAAATGGCCAAAATGATCCCTGTTTCTAGGGGTAAACCAGCCAAATTAAAGGTGATGATTTCCGACCAAACTCCGGAGCCCCAATTTAAAGCTCGCTATGATAATGAACCTTGGGTAAAAAAATGGATCGATATGGCCATTCGCATTGAAGGAACGAACAAAACCTTCGGCGTCCATGCTGCCGGGGTGGTAATTTCTTCTGAACCTTTAGATCAAATTGTGCCGTTGCAAAAGAATAATGATGGGGCAGTAATTACCCAATATTACATGGAAGATGTGGAAGCCATGGGTCTGTTGAAAATGGATTTTTTAGGCTTGAAAAATCTGACTACCCTACAGAGAGCGGTGGAGTTAGTCGCAGAAACAAAAGGTATTGAACTAGATTTGGACGACTTACCTTTACAGGAGCGAAAAGCCCTACAGATTCGTGCCCGCACTGGTTCAAAAAAGTTACCCGACGACGTTAAAAAGACCCACAAACTACTAGAAGCAGGGGATTTAGAGGGAATTTTTCAATTGGAATCCCAGGGCATGAAACAGATTGTGCGGGATTTAAAACCATCTGGCATTGAAGATATTTCATCCATTTTGGCTTTATACCGCCCTGGACCGTTGGATGCAGGACTAATTCCTATTTTCATTAACCGTAAACACGGCCGGGAAGAAATTTCCTATCAGCATAAACTTTTAGAACCCATTCTTAACGAAACCTATGGAGTTCTCGTGTACCAAGAGCAGATCATGAAAATGGCTCAGGATTTAGCTGATTATTCCCTAGGAGAAGCGGATTTGTTGCGGCGGGCGATGGGTAAAAAGAAAGCTGAAGAAATGCAAAAACATCGGGCGAAATTTGTCGATGGTTCCACTAAACATGGAGTGCCTTCCCGCATCGCGGAAAATTTATTTGACCAGATGGTTAAGTTTGCGGAATATTGCCTCAGTTTTGGCACCGAAATTTTAACCGTTGAGTACGGCCCATTGCCCATTGGCAAAATTGTGAGTGAAGAAATTAATTGTTCTGTGTACAGTGTTGATCCAGAAGGGAGAGTTTACACCCAGGCGATCGCCCAATGGCATGACCGGGGAGAGCAGGAAGTATTGGAATATGAATTGGAAGATGGTTCAGTAATCCGAGCTACCTCTGACCACCGCTTTTTAACCACCGATTATCAACTGTTGGCGATCGAAGAAATTTTTGCTAGGCAACTGGACTTGTTGACTTTAGAAAATATTAAGCAAACTGAAGAAGCTCTTGACAACCATCGTCTTCCCTTTCCATTACTTGACGCTGGGACAATTAAATAAATATTATGTACCAAACTGCGTCCCAATTTGAAGCACAAATGCCCGATGCAAGACTGTTGCTAAGTGATGAACCAGAAATGAAAAGCTCCCTACATTCAGATCAATTAATGACTGAGGATGGAGTCCGCAATTCTAACCGAGGAAAGGATTACAATGTGAAGGCGATTTATTGATCACACTTCCATTGCCCTGCCCCCCATGACCGACGTCCCCGTTAGCCGCATCCGCAATTTCTCCATCATTGCCCACATTGACCACGGTAAATCCACCTTGGCCGATCGCCTGTTGCAGGTGACAGATACGGTGCAACAACGGGAAATGAAAGAGCAGTTCCTGGACAATATGGATTTGGAGCGGGAGCGGGGCATCACCATCAAGCTCCAGGCCGCCCGCATGAATTACAAGGCTAAGGACGGTCAGGATTACGTACTTAACCTGATTGACACCCCGGGCCATGTGGACTTTTCCTATGAAGTTTCCCGTTCCTTAGCCGCCTGTGAAGGGGCGTTGTTGGTGGTGGATGCCTCCCAGGGGGTGGAAGCCCAGACGTTGGCAAACGTTTACCTAGCGTTGGATAACAATCTAGAAATTATTCCCGTCTTAAACAAAATTGACCTTCCCAGTGCGGAGCCAGACCGGGTGGCAGCGGAAATTGAGGAAGTGGTGGGGCTCGATTGCAGCGACATTATCCAAGCTTCTGCTAAAGCTGGCATCGGGGTAGACGACATTTTAGAGGCGATCGTCCAACAGGTTCCCCCCCCAGCGGATACGGTGGATCAACCCCTGCGGGCGTTAATTTTTGACAGTTATTACGATGCCTACCGGGGGGTAGTGGTTTACTTCCGGGTGATGGACGGCCAGGTGAAGAAAGGCGATAAGGTACGTCTGATGGCTTCTGATAAGGAGTATGTCATTGATGAATTGGGAGTTTTATCCCCCACCCAGGTACAGGTGGAAGCGTTACATGCCGGGGAAGTAGGCTATTTTGCGGCGGCCATTAAGGCGGTGGCCGATGCGAGGGTAGGGGACACCATCACCATGGCCAACAGTCCTGCGGCGGAACCGTTACCGGGCTATACCGAAGCTAACCCCATGGTTTTTTGTGGGCTATTCCCCATTGACGCGGATCAATATCCCGATTTAAAAGATGCGTTGGAGAAGCTAAAGCTCAACGATGCGGCCCTGTCCTACGAGCCGGAAACTTCCAGCGCCATGGGATTTGGTTTCCGTTGCGGCTTTTTGGGATTACTGCATATGGAAATTGTCCAAGAGCGGTTGGAACGGGAATATAACCTGGATTTGATCACCACTGCCCCTTCGGTAATTTACCGGGTCACCACCACCGACGAAGAAGTGATTGAAGTGGATAACCCCAGTCTGTTGCCTCCCATCCAAAAACGGCTGAAGGTGGAAGAACCGTTCATCAAAGTGGAGATGATCACCCCGGAAACCTATGTGGGCACGTTGATGGAACTGTGCCAAAGTCGGCGGGGGGTGTTCAAGGATATGAAATTTTTCACCCAAACCCGAACTGCTTTAATTTATGAATTACCTTTGGCGGAGGTGGTCACAGACTTTTTCGACCAGTTAAAATCCCGCACCAAGGGCTATGCTAGCATGGAATATCAATTAATTGGTTATCGGGAAAATCCCCTGGTCAAACTGGACATTTTGGTTAACGGTGATGGGGTGGATGCATTGGCCATGATTGTCCACCGGGATAAGGCCTATTACGTTGGCCGGGCCATGGTCAGTAAGTTAAAAGAATTAATTCCCCGCCATCAGTTCAAAGTACCCATCCAGGCGGCGATCGGGGCCAAGGTCATTGCCAGTGAGCATATTCCTGCTTTGCGTAAGGATGTTTTGGCCAAGTGCTACGGTGGCGACATTTCCCGTAAGAAAAAGCTGTTGCAAAAGCAAGCCAAAGGGAAAAAACGCATGAAGGCGATCGGGACAGTGGATGTGCCCCAGGAAGCATTTATGGCGGTGTTGAAGCTGGATCCCCAATAGTTTGGGATAACTATGGCTGACTAACGGTGAGAAATATTCTCCATTGGCGATCGCCGATCCAGGCGGCAACTTTCATAATGGGATAATGGCAATCTTCAGCGCAGGGACATTATGGGCTTACTCGTCAACGGCATTTGGCAGGACCAATGGTACGACACGGAAAGTACAGGGGGCCGATTTGTGCGGCACGATTCCCAATTTCGCCATTGGATTACCCCCGATGGATCGCCTGGGCCGACGGGGCACGGTGGGTTTAAAGCGGAAGCAGGGCGCTATCATCTTTACGTTTCCCTGGCCTGTCCGTGGGCGCACCGTACCTTGATTTTCCGTAAACTCAAAGGTTTAGAAGGAATGATTGATGTTTCCGTTGTCCATTGGTTGATGCGGGAAAATGGATGGACCTTTGCCCCCGGCCCTGGGGTAATGCCCGATCCGTTATTTAATGCGGAGTATCTTTACCAAATTTATACCAGGGCAGATGCCCAATATAGTGGTCGGGTGACAGTACCAATCCTTTGGGACAAACAAAAGCAGACCATTGTTAATAATGAATCGTCGGAAATTATCAGAATTTTCAACAGTGCCTTTGATGGGCTGGGCGCAAAATCTGGGGACTATTATCCCAAAGCTCTCCGTACCCAAATTGACGCCCTCAATGACCGGATTTATCACACCATTAACAATGGCGTTTATAAATGTGGATTTGCCACGACCCAAACGGCCTATGAAGAGGCGATCGCCCCGTTATTTGAAAGCTTGGATTGGTTAGAAGGAATTTTACAGGGGCATCAATATTTAACAGGGGACGAAATTACGGAAGCGGACTGGCGCTTATTTACCACCTTGATTCGTTTTGATGTGGTCTATGTGGGGCATTTCAAATGTAACTTGCGGCGGATTCAGGACTATCCCAACCTGTGGCGTTATCTACGGGATTTATACCACCAACCTGGCATCGCTGAAACTGTTAATTTTCAACATATCAAGGGCCATTACTACGAAAGTCATTTGAATATTAATCCCACGGGAATCGTACCAATGGGGCCAGCGTTGGATTTATCGTTAGCCTAAATATTGTCTTCGATTATCCTTGTCCCTAGACCAATCTCACCTTGGCTAATAATTCCTGACGCTCATACTACTGTGGGGCCTCCAGTGTCCTAAATTTGGCATTAGTCGTAAGCTCCGAGTCCAAACCAGGGCAGGGTAAGTATGGGATCATTGGCAAAAAATTATCGCTATGGAAGTTTTGCGGTGAAGGAGAGTCCTCCTTGTTAATTGTCGAGGATATTGCTGAGGCGGGGATTGGCGAAAAAGTTGCTATAGTGAATCTGATTAAAACGCCCTTTGCTGCTGTTTCAGCTTTTGAACAATGCGCATCCTAGCCCTTGTCCCCGGTGGAATCTCCGAGCAAATCCTGTTTTTCCCAACCATTGCCACCCTCAAGGCGGAATACCCCCAGGCAACGATTGACGTAATTGTGGAACCTAGGGCCAAGTCGGCCTACAGGGTTTGTGCCCAGGTCAATGAGGTGCTGGCCTTCGATTATCGGGATCGTAACGGTCTGGCGGACTTTTTAAATCTGTTGGGCGTTATCCGTGACCGGGAATATGAAGCGGTGCTAACGGTGGCCCGGCAATGGACAATTGAGTTGCTTCTCTGGCTCAATGGCATTCCCCAGCGGGTGGGTTACCAGAGCAGTGCTGGTTTCTTTTTGTCGGCGACGGTGCCTTTTAAACCGGATCAGTATGTTCCTTTTCTTTTTCATGATCTGACCCAAGGTTTTGGCATTAACCGGCCCTGTCCTCCGCTCCAAATTAGTCTGCCCAAGGCTGACATTGAGTGGATGGAGGCAACCCAGAAAAAGTTAGACCTGGGAAGTGGTGGTTATGTGGTGCTCAATGGCGGAGCCATACGTCAACCGGACACGGGGGATTTCCCTTATCCCATTGCCCAATGGCATGAAATCATTGCAGACATTAAGCAAAAACAACCGGGGTTAAAAATTGTGCTGATTCCCCCGGCGGAGAATACGGGCTGGGTGCAGGCCATGCAGGATCAACATCCGGGGGTAGTTGCCATACGTCCAGGGGATGTGGGTAAAATGGCGGCTCTGTTGGCTGGAGCTAACTTAGTGGTTTGCACGGAGGGGATTCCCATGCATTTGGCGATCGCCGTTGGGACCTACACCGTCGCTATTTTGGGTAAAACCCCCGCAGCCCGCATTATTCCCCCGGACCAAGAAAAATTTATTGGTTTACAGGTGCCCAGTGGCAAGGAAGCAGATGTGAAACCAGCCCTAGTATTGAAGAAAATTTGGCGCTAAACAATCGGTTTCGGCACAGTTTAAGAAAACTATAGAGATTTGTTAAAGGCTATCATTGCCTCTTTCACTGATAGGATAGGTGAAAAACTTAGTGGCCTAATTTCTTGGGCTAGAGTCAATCTTCTTTAACCTTCTCTTAACTTTGGAAGAAATTTGTTATGACTAGCATTATGATGAATACCGTGCAAACGTATGGTAAGACGGTGGAAAAGAACTACAAAGCTGGGGAGGTAATTTTCCAGGAAGGCGCAGTGGAATTGTCTATGTTTGGGGTGTTGGAAGGCGAAGTAGAGATGACTTTGCAAGGTAAGTTTATTGAAACCATTGAGGCCGGAGGCATTTTTGGCATAGGAGCCATTGTCCACAGCGATCATCAAAGGGCTTCCACGGCGATCGCCAAAACCGATTGCAAGTTAGTGGCTATGGACCGGGAACATTTTCTGTTTGCAGTGCAACAAACCCCGATGTTTGCCTTGGAAGTGATCCAGAACTATTCAGACCGCTACCGGAGTTTGAAAGCATTGTACGAGAAGGCGATCGCCGAATAGAACCAAGTCGATTTGGGTTTATGAAAGCCAGAGGACAGGGCGGGGAGAATGCAGTTGCTCAACTTCCTGCGGGAATACGGCCAGTGATAGGCTAGAAAGATAAATGTCAAGCCGTTCTGCGGGGCGGAATTCCCCCATCCTTCCTTTGATGAGCCACTCTGATTTGCCTTTGGCTAACGCTGTCCCCCTCGATAAAATTCGCTACAACGACCAGGGATTAGTGCCGGCGATCGCCCAAGACTATTTGGACGGCACGGTGTTGATGTTGGCCTGGATGAACGAAGCAGCCCTGGCGAAAACCCTAGCCACGGGACAGGTGTGGTATTGGAGTCGTTCCCGCCAAGAACTATGGCATAAGGGAGCAACCTCCGGCCACTTTCAAAAACTTTTGGGCATCCGCTACGACTGCGACAGCGACGCATTATTACTGACCATTGAGCAAAAGGGGGACATTGCCTGCCACACCGGGGAACGGAGTTGTTTCCATCAACTGGACGGCCATAAATCCCCTCCCCCAGCGGATATGTTGACGGAATTGGCTCGGGTCATTGGTGATCGCCGGGATCACCCCACCCCCGAATCCTACACCTGTAAATTATTGGCGGGGGGAGATAATAAAATTCTCAAAAAAATTGGCGAAGAAAGTGCGGAAGTGGTCATGGCTTGCAAAGATGATGACCCGGAAGCCATCGCCGGAGAGGTAGCGGATTTGTTCTACCACACCCTGGTGGCCCTAGCCCATCACAACGTTGATCTACGGGCCGTTTATCGCAAGCTTGGCGATCGTCGCCGTTAACGGTGCCCAGCCTCGGTCAGTTCAAAAAGCCGTGGTACCATGAAAAAACGCGGGGAGAATCCTAGTTTTCCCTTCCTCAAAATTTCTCAGTTTTAGCAACAAATATGTCCACCGTTGACCATGCCCCCCAGACTTCAGAAGCGATGGCCATTCCCAAACAGGGATTGCCGGTAACCATCATCACTGGCTTTTTGGGCAGTGGTAAAACCACTCTGTTGAACTATATTTTGAGCAATCAACAGGGGCTTAAAACCGCCGTTTTGGTGAACGAATTTGGTGAAATTGGCATTGATAATGAATTGGTCATTGCCAGTGACAAAAACATGGTGGAATTGAGCAATGGTTGTGTTTGTTGCACCATCAATGAAGACTTAGTTGAAGCAGTTTATAAAGTTTTAGAACGGGAACAGAAAATTGATTATTTGGTAGTGGAAACTACAGGTTTAGCTGATCCTTTACCTGTGGCCCTGACTTTTTTAGGCACAGAATTGCGGGATATGACCCGACTGGATTCCATCATTACCATGGTGGACTGTGAGAATTTTAGTTTGGATTTATTTAATAGCCAGGCGGCCCAAAGTCAAATCACCTACGGAGACATCATTGTCCTTAATAAAACTGATTTGGTGGAGGAAGCAGACGTAGATTCTTTAGAAGTCCGTTTGCGGGATTTAAAAACGGGAGCCAGAATTCTCCGCACCCAAAAAGCGGAAGTTCCTTTACCCCTGATTCTCAGTGTGGGACTGTTTGAGTCGGACAAATACGCTCCCGAACAACACGAGCACCATCACCATAGCCACGATCACGGCCATGACCATGATTGTGCCCCCGATTGCCAAGATCCAAACCATAACCATAGCCACCATGGCCATGATCATCATCATCACGACCATGACCATGATCATGGCAAAAAGTACCACAGTGACCACCTAGAAATGGATGGCTTCACCTCCCTTTCTTTCCGCAGTGAGCAGCCCTTTTCCATTCGTAAGTTCCAGTATTTTCTCGATAATCAATTAACCCCCAACATTTTCCGAGCTAAGGGTATTCTTTGGTTCAATGAAAGCCCAAAACGGCATATTTTTCACCTCAGTGGCAAGCGTTTTAGCCTGGAAGATGACCAATGGAAAGGGGAAAAATCGAATCAGTTGGTGTTAATTGGTCAAGACCTAGACCATGACAAAATCCGTGAACAACTTAACCATTGTTTGAGCTTGCCGACGGAGAGCAAAGGTAAAGGTTTTGGTAGGGGTTAAGCGAACTAACCAGCAAAATTCTTACATTGGTAACCCTTGAGCAAATTTTCTACCTACCGCCGGGTTTTAGGGCTATTTTGGCAAACGGCGATCGCCGCTGAGTTGGAGTATCGCCTCAACTTTGTCATTGCTAGCGTGGGCAGTGTGGTGAATCTAGGGGGCAGTTTATTCAGCCTGTTTTTGTTCTATCGCACTGGCTATAGCTTTGCAGGTTGGAATTGGCAATCAGCGTTGGTGGTGCTGGGGATGTTCACCATTCTCCAGGGGTTAGCGGCTACCCTATTTATTCCGAACCTGAATCGCATTGTGCGTTATGTGGAGCAAGGCACTCTGGATTTTGTGCTGTTAAAGCCGATCAGTAGTCAATTTTGGCTTTCCCTCCGGCAACTGTCCCCCTGGGGGGTACCGGATATTTGCTTTGGGCTGGGGCTGATTGTCTATGCAGGGGTGAGCTTAAACCTAAAAGCCTGGGATTTGGTGTTGGGGACGATACTCCTTGGATTGGGGTGTATTGTTCTCTATAGCATTTGGTTTATGTTAGGGGCCACTAGCATTTGGTTTGTCAAAATTTATAACGTCACTGAAGTGCTGAAGGGATTCCTCGAGGCAGGGCGTTACCCCATGGTGGCCTATCCCGCCATTTACCGGATCTTTTTCACTTTTATTATTCCCATTGCCTTTTTGACCACGGTGCCCGCCGAGGCTATGTTGGGCAGACTTGATCCGATCTGGTTACTGGCAACGGCCGGATTGGCGATCGCCCTGTTGACTCTTTCCCATTATTTTTGGCAATTTGCCCTGCGATTTTACACTAGTGCTTCTAGTTGAGTAGAACAAAAAATAGGTTTGGACAGAGCAAAGTTCACGTCTACGAAAAAGTAGAAATGAAAACCATTGCCCCGCCCCTTAACAACTAACTTTTACTCCGTAAATTTTATAGCTATTTGAAATAAAATTAAGACAGTAAGAATTTCTGCAAGGTTTAGATTAAAATTACCTTGGTTATTTATATTGCCCTATGCTTAGTTGAATTAGCTATAAACTAAATCAGTCAATTAGTCAGCTAATTTAATTAGGGTTGTAACTTATTTGTTTGCTGATCAATGACATACTTAAGGAGCAATAAACCTCCGTAAATTGTCAAAATATATACTGATGCCACCAACAATATTTTCAAAACCATAATGTCCCTCAAAAACATTAACTACTGTGATTAATTTGGTTGTAACGATCTGCCATCCCATCCAAGACCAACTCCGAGGGCAGTATATTTCATTATTTCCTGACCCAAGGGCAATGTTCCGAGGACTTCGTAATCCTTATCCGTTGCTCAACACCCTAGAATCAATGTTATTTTTCCCTAGAATCTCCCACTGCCCCGATCGCCATGGAGACAGACATAGTACTAATGAGTACGACTCGACGCCAAAAAACCGGGGATCAGACAAAATCTAGACCCTGGAGAGCTCTCTGTAATTGATTGCAAATCCTTACCCCTAGCCTAACACAGCCAGCCCGAGTCCGGGGATCTTTTTTTGCTCCGGCATCAGCGCAAAAGTAGAACAAAGTTCAGTCAAGGGCGGCGATCACCCCAAAAATCCAGAATCGACATTTTTAGTTCACAAGAGGTTATCTTAAAATAAGCATCAAGATATGTAAACTTTCGTAAACACATCTGCCAAGTTTGGCCAGCCGATGATCTCCACTACCTCCCTGTTTGCCCCCGTTGACCAAGACCTCCGTTTATTAACGGATAATCTCAAGCGGCTTGTCGGTGCTCGGCATCCTATCCTGGGGGCGGCGGCGGAACATTTATTTGAGGCAGGGGGAAAGCGGGTGCGGCCGGCCATTGTGTTGTTAGTTTCCCGCGCAACCCTATTAGACCAAGAATTAAC